>CAMWJQ010000029.1 GCA_947174615.1 uncultured Lachnospiraceae bacterium | reverse complement strand
CATTTCGGCTCTACAAGGCAGAGGTGATCGCGCAGGGCAGCGGCTATTCTGTCTATCGGGAGCTTTTATATCAGATAAGGCATTTTCTGGAGGGAATTTTTGACAATGTACTTTCTCCGAAGGATGCTTCGATTATGAAAGCAATCCTTCTTGGCAGCAAGTCGGGGCTTGACGAGGATAGCAAGCAGCTTTTTCAAAAGAGCGGCATCGCTCATATCTTTGCGATTTCCGGGCTTCATATCACGATGCTTGGCATGGGGCTGTATCATATTCTGCGAAGGCTCTGGATACCACAGCCGCTCTGTGCGGTGGTGTCTGTCGGTGTGATGGTTGCCTATGGAGATCTGGTTGGCATGAGCAGCTCGGCATACCGGGCGGTCGTAATGTTTGGCTTACAGCTTGTTGCGCAGATGCTGCGGCGTACTTATGATATGCTGACGGCGCTTGCGCTCGCTGCCATATTGATTTTGATGGAGGAGCCGCGATATCTGTACCATTCAGGCTTCCAGCTTTCCTTTGGCGCAATTCTTGGGATTGGCTGCCTGTCAGAGATTGTAAAGCCTGTGCGGCGGAAAGTTTTGGAGCCGTTTTGTGTAAGCATTAGTATTTTTCTGGTGCATTTTCCCATTATGCTGAGCGTTTATTATGAATTTCCAGTGTATTCGTTTTTGCTGAATTTGGTGATTATTCCTGCGATGTCTGTTTTGATGGCAGCGGGACTGATCTGCCTTGGCGCTGGCAGTCTGTCGGCTGTCTTTGGTTTTGGGCTGGCAAAGCTGGCAGGGAGAGTGTGTCATATGCTGTTGGCAGGATTTGAGGGACTCTGTGTGCTGTCGCTTAGGCTTCCATTTGCGAACTGGGTTGTAGGGAGACCAGATACATGGAGAATCTATGTATTCTGTGCAGTTGTATTGTTTTTGTATGCCGCACACCGATATGGAGCGTTTTTATCCAAGCAGACATCCAGAGAAAGCTTGTCCTCACAGCATACAGACAATGCTCTTTTTACATTTGATGCAGAAGGGGCAGCGCGTGGGCAGAGAGAACTGACGGTAGGACTGCCTGCTCTGGTAAAGTTTGCGGCAGTGCTCTCGGCGGTCATTTTAATCAGTGATAACCCGGTTGATGGTGTGTCAATGACTTTTTTGGACGTGGGGCAGGGGGATTGCATCTGGATTGAGAGCGCTGGGGGAGAACAGTTTCTTGTGGATGGCGGAAGCACTTCTAAAAGTAAAACAGGGAGATATACGATTCTGCCATTTTTGAAATATAAAGGAGTTTCCGCATTGGATGCGGTCTTTCTGACACATCTGGACAGCGACCATATATCAGGCATCATGGAGATGCTTGAGGGCAGTGGTCAGGTACTGGATATCAATATCAAGCGTCTGTGTATTTCTGACGCAGTTATAGAAGATGAGCCGTATGAGAAGCTTAAATCGCTGTGTGAGCGCAGACAGATCCCGATTTACCGTCTGAAAGCAGGTGACAGCATAGAGGCGTGCGGACTGCGCTTCGAAGTGCTGCATCCGAGTGCTGGTTACGAGGCAGCTTCGCGCAATGCCTCTTCTCTTGTAATGAAACTGAAAGCTGGAACTGTCACAGCGCTTTTGACAGGAGATGTGGAGGCAGACGGGGAACAGGCAGCGGCAGGACAGCTTTTGCGGCAAAACGATTTTGCAGGTATTGACATCTATAAGGCTGCGCACCACGGATCGAAATATTCCAATACTGAAGCGCTGTTATCGCAGATCCAGCCAGAAACTGCCGTTATTTCCTGCGGCGAGAGCAATCGTTATGGGCACCCGCATCCCGAGACTGTTGAGCGGCTGGAGCAGACTGGGAGCGGGATCTGGATGACAAAGAACACAGGAGCCATTACAATACACATCAAGAAGGGATGTTATACAATAGAAACTTTTTTGAAAAACGATCAGAAAAAATAAAAGAAAATAGAAACAAAAATGAGGAATGAGGCATAGAATGAAAAGGATAGCACAGGACATTAAAAGTGGTCAGTTCAGCCATCTCTATCTCCTTTATGGGGAGGAGGCTTATCTGCGAAGGCAGTACTGCGATAAACTGAGAGCCGCGCTGGTTCCAGCGGAGGATACCATGAATTGCAGTGTGTATTCCGGCAAGGATATCAATGTCGGAGAGGTGGTTGATCTGGCGGGCACGATGCCGTTTTTTGCGGAGCGCAGAGTGATCATCATTGAGAACAGCGGCTGGCTGAAAAGTGGAAATGACCAGCTTCTTGCGCTTGTCAAGGCGATTCCGGATACAACGTATTTGATCTTGGTGGAGGAGGAGACCGACAAGCGGAGCAAGCTATATAAAGCAGTCACGGCAAATGGCTATGCGGCGCTCTGCGAAATGCAGGATGAGGCGACACTCAGAAAATGGGTGATGGGGCTGTTAAAAAAAGAAAATAAACAGATTACGCCGGATGCACTGAATCTTCTATTGGATAAGACAGGTACGAATATGGAGAATATCCGTCGTGAGGTGGAGAAGCTTGTGTGTTACAAATATTATGACGAGGGAATCACGGCTCTGGATGTGGAAGAATTGTGCATTGTTCAGATTCAAAACCAGATTTTTGACATGGTGGAGGCAGTCGCGCAGAAAAAACAGAAACAGGCGTTAAATTTATATTATAATCTGCTCGCACTGAAAGAGGCACCCATGAAGATTCTGGCGCTGATCAGCAGACAGTTCAATATGCTGCTGCAGGTAAAGGAAATGAAATCAAAGGGTTATCATGAGAGTGATATTGCAAAACAGACAGGTTTAAATCCCTATTATCTGAAAAAGAAATATATCCCGCAGGCGGCACAGTTTAAGCAGCCTCAACTGGAAAATGCCCTGAAAGCCTGCGTGGAGGCGGAAGAGGCTGTCAAGACAGGGCGTATGCCTGATATGCTGAGCGTGGAACTCATCATTGTGAGTCTGAGCGCAGAGCAGATGAAAAACAGCAGCTGTTCAGAATGAAGTATGTGAAGTATGAAAGGGGTGTGTTTATGATACCAAAAGATCCGGTGATGCTTTTGAGTTATATCAATCTGAAACTAAGAGACTTTTATCCAAGTCTTGAGGCATTTTGTGAGGATACAGAGGAGGACATACAAAAAATAGTAGACAAACTCAATCAAATTGATTATCATTACGACAAACAGAAAAATCAGTTTGTCTGAGATGTTTGAAATGGGTAATAACAGGAGGCTAAGATTATGAAAAAATGGATACTGCCGTTGCTGGCAGCGGTTTTTGTGCTGCACGGGTGTACAGACAAGGAAACACAGACCAGTGCTGTAGCAGAAAGCGCGGCGGCAACGGAGCAGGAGCACAGCGAAGGAGAGTCAAGGAGTACGATTCTGGAGGAAAAACTAGAGAAGGAGGCGCGGAAACGCGAGGAAGAGGAGGCTTCACAGACAGAAGCGGCAGGCATCACGTTCACAGATGATATCGGCAGGACGGTTACAGTGGAACACCATGACAGGGTGGTCACGCTGATTGGCAGCTTTACGGATATATGGCAGCTTGCAGGCGGTGATGTGGTGGGCGCTGCCAATGATTCATGGACCAGTTTTGATCTGAATCTGGGGGAGGATGTAGTCAATGTAGGCTCCCATCTTGAGCCGGACATCGAGAAGATCATCGCTGCAAAACCAGACTTTGTGATTGCCAGCGCCAACACAGAGGCAGACATGGATATCGAGAAAATTCTGGAAAATGCAGGCATCACGACAGCGTATTTTTCCGTATCAAATTTTAACGAATATATGAATATGCTCGAAATCTGCACAGACATCACAGGCAGAGAGGATTTGTATATTCAAAATGGAATCGAGGTCAAGAAGCAGGTAGATCAGGAGCGGGAGCGTGTGAACCAGAGAAATCTTGAGGGAAAGAAAGCGCCTGAAGTAGTCTTTCTGAGGGCAAGTGCGTCGAGTGTCAAGGCAAAAGGAAGCTATGGCAATGTAGGCGGGGAAATGCTTGCGGAGCTTGGCTGTATCAATATTGCTGACGATGATGATAGTCTGCTTGATGATTTGAGCATGGAGGCGATCATTGCCGCTGACCCGGATTTTGTCTTTGTGACAATGCAGGGAAAGGATGTGGAGGCAGTCCAGCAGAATATAGAGAATACACTGCTGAACAATCCTGCGTGGAGTAAGCTTACCGCTGTGAGGGAGGGCAGGTATTATGTCCTCGAAAAGGAACTGTATAATCTAAAACCGAACGCAAGATGGGGAGAGGCATATCAAAAGCTTGCCGATATCCTGTACGGTGAGGAGACAGCAGAGTAAATCGTAGAATTAAAATCTAATAAAAGAAGTAGTAGTGCCGTTCTTCATCCGAAAATTCTTTGAGGCGGACATGAAAGACTTCTTCAATAATGTGCTGTCGCAGACATTCTTTTGGGGTGGCTGTGGCAGCAATTTTTCTGTTCTGCATAATGACAAGCGTGTCTGAAATCTCAAGGGCCTGTCCAATGTCATGAAGGACGAGAATCACTGTTTTCCCCTGTATTTTTAATTGTGCAATCATCTCCATAAAAGCCCGCTGTCCATTTAGATCAAGGTAGGTTGTGGGTTCATCGAGGACAATATAGTCACAGTCCTGCGCGAGCGTCATCGCAAAGAAGGCCCGCTGTCGGATTCCGCCAGAGAGTGTGTCTGCGTACTGTGCAGCATAAGGTGACACCTGTGCAAAATCCATGGTATGCTCAACGATTTCGATATCTTTCTGCGACTTTCTGCGCGCAAATCCCAGGTGTGGGAACCGTCCGTGCTCTACCAGCGTTTTTACAGGCAGCGCTGGAATGATGGTGCGCACCTGCGGCAGAAAAGACACTCTGCGCGCGCGCTCTTTTATTGGCAAGCCAAGATAGTCTGTGCCATCTAACAGGATACTGCCCGAAGTGACCTTGGAGGAACCGTTCAGACATTGGAGAAGTGTGGTCTTCCCGCAGCCGTTTGGACCGATGACGGTCGTGATCTCTCCTTTTTGAAAAGAGACCGAAATTTTATTTAGGATTGGAACGAAGTTACAGCGGATATCCACTTGGCAAAATTCAAGCATTGACTCTGCGCCCTCCTTTTTTCGTAAATAACAGATACAGGAAGAATGGTCCTCCGACAAAGGACGTCAGGACACCGGCAGGAAGCTCAAAGGGAGAGAACAGTACGCGGCCCAAAATGTCGCAGATGAGGACAAAACTGGCGCCGAGCAGAGCGGAGCAGGGCAGCAGACAGCGGGCGTCATTGCCAAAGAGGCGGCGGCAGATATGGGGGACAATCAGTCCGACAAAGCTCAAAAGTCCGGCATAGCTTACCACACAGCCAGACAGAATGCTTGACAGGACTAACAGAAATAGACGCACAAGGGTCACATTGAGCCCCAGTGAACGTGCAATATCGTCCCCCAGATTGAGCACATTCACGGATTTTGCCGCGAGAAAGGACATAAACAGTGCTGTAAGAATAGCGGCAGCCGGGAATTTCAAGCTGTTAAAAGTCAGTCCTGACAGAGAACCAATCATAAAGGTTGTGAGATTTATGGTGATGTCTGTGTCAAGGAGTTTGATGGTGTTGATGGCTGCATTGAGGAAGCTCGACACGGTGATGCCTGCAAGAATGATGGTGGTGCGTGAGCTGTCAGCCAAATAAGCCAGTCCAAAGATAGTGAGGGTGGTGAGAAGGGCGCCTGTAAAGGCGGCGGCAGGCATACGGTATGAGGCATTGATTCCACCAAACATCAGCGTGAGCATCACAGCGAAACCAGCGCCGGAGTTGACGCCGATAGTGTTTGGGCTTGCGAGGGAATTGTTCATGACACTCTGTAAGAGAACGCCGGCAGCTGCAAGTCCCATGCCAGCCAGGCATCCCCCCGCGACACGGGGAAGGCGGACGGTGTTTACCAGAATATAGGTGGTGGTATCCTTGTCAAGACCAGCCAGACACCGCAGAACACTTGAGGGTGAGAGTGGGATACTTCCCAGCAGAATGCCTGCAAAGATGCAGAACAGGAGCAGCAGGACAAGGAATTGTATTTTATGTCTTTGCATGATTAAAGTTCTCCGTTTGGTATTTTATTCGTTATTTAAGACACGTTTCACGTAGGTACTCTTATAATAATGGCATATTTTTACGCTGAAATCAAATACTATTTTGAGCGGATTTTTAATCAAATAAAATTTTGTCTACAGTGACAAACTCATATCCCTGCTGTGTCAGTTCATCAACGACCATGATCGCAGCCTCGACAGAGGTGTCATAATAATCATGTAACAGGATGATGTCATTGTCGGAGACTTTGTTGAGGATTGTACTTGCCACCCGGTCTGCGTTGGCGGTACACCAGTCGAGCGGGTCCACATTCCACAGAACAGGAAACATATTCAGGTCTGTCTCGAATTTTTTGTCCCATGAACCATAGGGAGGGCGCACATACTGCACTTCTGCCCCGGTGATGTCATGGAGAATCTCATTGGTCTGGATCAGCTCTTCCTTGAACTGGTTTTTGTTGGAGGAGGTGAGCTGTATGTGGCTGTAGGTGTGATTGCCGATAAGATGACCTTCGTCGTGCATCCGCTTAATGAGATCAGGGTGGAGTTCCGCGTGTTCACCTGTGACAAAAAAAGTAGCCTTCACATTGCGTTTTTTTAGCTCATCGAGAAGGTGCGCAGTGTAGACAGGGTGCGGACCGTCATCGAACGTGAGGGCGGCACGTTTGATATCAACGGAGGTCTGGGGAGCGGAGGCAATCGCTGGAATCGCATGTTGATAGTAGAGTGGTCTTGCGATCGCCGTCACCGTCAGAAACATACATATAAGATATAATATATTGAATATATGATTATACTGTTTCATATACAGAACCACCGCATTGTCATGTATTTGTGATAATGATATGCAGGAGGAAAAGGAAAGATTCCTGCCGATTCCTATTTATATGCAAATGTTTTGTTGTGGGAACAGTCAAATAATGGTATACTAAACTATAAGAGAAGTATCGTTACAGGCAGGGCTGATGGGTAACGATGTCTCTAAGAATGGAGAAAGGTATAAAATAGATGGAAAAGAATAGTAAATGGAATATATTTGAGGATATGAGTGCAAAATGTTATAAGGCGCTGGATAATGGGAATATTATCAATGAATGCTGGTACAGCGCATACGATACGCTGCTGGAAATCATCGAGGAGGAGCAGAAAAAACATCCGGGCGGCTTCGGAGAGCTGGCAGAGATTGATGAAAGGACAGAGTATAAATATAATGTTCAGGGATGGGTGGATGACTACTTTAAGGAGCTTAATACACAGGGGGATTATGACCGGATTTACAAGGATGGCTTGCGGCTGCTCGAAGCTTTTCAGTGGGCAAAGCAGTCGTCTGTCCAGATCCGGATGCGCGTTGTCAACGCAATGGAGCGGATTGGTATGCATGATGCTGCCAACCGGTTCAGTGAAGAGTGGGTTGGAGAGGAGCCGGATGACATCAACGCATTGTTTGCATCGCTGATATTTGGCAAAAAGGAGAAGGAACATGCTTGAGAAAAATGTGAAACTTGAGAATAAGACCATACTTGTGACAGGAGCCGCAGGATTTATTGGTGCCAATCTGATACTGGCGCTTCTAAAAAATGTGGAAAATGCCGAGATTGTCGGCATCGACAATATGAATGATTATTATGATGTATCTCTCAAAGAATTTCGGTTAAACCAGATCAGAGAACTGGCGTCTGGCGTAACAGGGAAGTTCACCTTCATCAAGGGACCCATCGCAGAACAAAAAAAGATCAAAGAAATATTTGAATTGCACAGACCACAGATTGTGGTGAACTTGGCGGCGCAGGCAGGCGTTCGCTACAGTATCGACAATCCAGACGCCTATATCGAGTCCAATATGATTGGCTTCTACAATCTTCTCGAGGCATGCAGACACAGTTATGACGGAGGCGCAGGCGGTGTCGAACACCTTGTGTATGCAAGCTCTTCCTCTGTCTATGGGAGTAACAAAAAGATTCCTTACGCAACAGAGGATAAAGTGGATAATCCGGTATCACTCTATGCTGCCACCAAGAAATCCAACGAACTGATGGCACATGCTTACGCAAAGCTTTACGGAATCCCATCTACAGGACTTCGATTTTTTACAGTATATGGTCCGGCGGGGCGTCCGGATATGGCATATTTTGGTTTTACGGACAAGCTTGTCAAAAATGAGACGATCAAAATTTTTAACTATGGCAACTGTAAACGCGATTTTACCTATATTGATGATATTGTCATCGGCATTCAGTCTGTGATGCAGTGCGCGCCGCTTTCAAATGAGGATGGCGTGAAATACAAGATTTACAACATCGGCAACAATCAGCCTGAGAATCTGCTTGATTTTGTGGAAATCTTACAGGAAGAGTTAAAGCGTGCATCCGTGCTGCCAGAGGATTATGACTTTGAAGCGCACAAGGAGCTTGTGGGGATGCAGCCGGGGGATGTAGAGGTGACGTATGCCGATGTGCGTGAGCTTGAGCGTGATTTTGGATTTAAACCATCTACGGATTTGAGAGACGGACTTCGAAGTTTCGCCTGCTGGTACAAGGAGTTTTATCTGTAAAATGATTGCAATCCAACAATGAAATAGGTATACTGATTATATATAGAAGAAAAAGGACGTGAAATGTCATGGATTTTAACAGAAAAAAGATACGATTAGGGGATTTACTGGTAGAAAGCGGCAATATCACGCAGGAGCAGCTCGAACATGCGCTGAAAAAACAGAAGGAACGAAATAAAAAATTAGGAGAAATTCTGGTTGATGAAGGCATCCTCACCGAGGATGATATTGCTGCGGCGCTTAGCAACCAATTAAATATCAAGATTGTTGATTTGCAGAATATCAATATTGACAAAGCTGTGACAAAGTTAGTGCCTGTCAACATTCTCAAGAAATACACGATGATGCCGTTTGCATTCAGCGAGCACAATAAGAATGTACTGCGCGTGGCGATGGAGAATCCGCTGGATACGTATGCGCAGGAGGATGTGTCGATCATCACAAATTATCAGGTGGAGCCTGTTGTCGCCACAACGCGCAGCATCATGCTTGCCATTGATAAATATCATGGTCAGGAGGAGATCAAACACGCGCTGAACCAGTATGCCAAGGAAAAGAAACTTGAGGTCGAGGTGGACGAGCATGAGGAGACAGAGATCAACAGTTCGCCTATTGTGAAGCTGGTCAAAGAAATGATTGATTTGGCGGTGCGCCAGCGTGCGTCAGATATTCATATCGAACCGATGGAGGAGTACATCCGCGTGCGGTATCGTATTGATGGCGTACTCCAGAAAAAGGCAAGTTATAACATCTCTGTTCTTCCTGCCATTATTGCGCGTATTAAAATCATAGGCGGCATGGATATCTCAGAGAAAAGAAAACCGCAGGATGGGCGTATCACACAGGTGGTAGACCATGTGGAGTATGATATTCGTGTATCCATACTTCCCACGGTATTTGGAGAGAAAGTCGTTATGCGACTCACTGCCAAGATGGCGCTCACCAGAGAAAAGAGCCAGCTGGGGCTAAAGCCCTATGAGCTGGAGCAGTTTGACTATATTATCAAGAATCCTCACGGAATCCTGCTGGTAACAGGACCTACAGGTAGTGGTAAATCAACGACACTGTACACTGCATTAAGTGAATTGAATACCAATGATGTCAATATTATTACCGTAGAGGACCCGGTCGAGGCTAATCTTGACGGTATCAATCAGGTTCAGGTAAACCCTAAGGCGGAACTCACCTTTGCGAGTGCACTGCGCTCTATCTTGCGGCAGGACCCTGATATTATCATGATCGGGGAGATACGAGACACGGAGACTGCCTCCATTGCAGTGCAGGCTTCTATCACAGGACATCTCGTAGTCAGCACCTTACATACAAATTCCGCAGCAAGTTCAATCACCCGTCTGGAAGATATGGGGATTGAATCCTATCTGATCGCGGACTCCGTGATCGGTGTTATCGCGCAGCGTCTGGTCAGACGGCTCTGCCCACTGTGCAAGAAGCCAAAACAGGCAACGGAGCATGAGAAGGAGTTTATGGGTGTAGATGTCACCAAGGACATCACAATCTATGAACCCTGTGGATGTGCAAAATGTGAAAATACCGGATTTAAAGGGAGAATCGGTGTATATGAGATCATGAGGATGTCTCCGGCACTCAAAAAGATCATCAGCAGACGCGAGGGTGCGGACATTTTGAAAGAAAAGGCGATCGAGGAAGGTATGCGCACACTGCGCATGAGCGGTTCGGAGTATGTGCTTGACGGCACTACTTCTTTTGCGGAGGTCATGAGGATCTCCTTTGACTCATAACCTTTGACAGGATATATTTTGAGAGCGAAGTGAGAAAGGGGTAAAGTACAAACATGGCAAAATATGGTTATGAAGCCATTGATAAGATTGGGAAGGAAATCAAAGGTTCCATCGATGCAAACAGTGAGGAAGAGGTAAAGAATAAACTTAGAAGCCAAGGGCTTACAGTTGTGTCCGTAAAGGGACAAAGCATCTTGACGCAGGATTTGAATATCCAGATTGGCGGATATCCATCGGCGAGAGACCTGAGCGTCATGTGCCGTCAGTTTGTCAGCATGAATAAGGCGGGCGTGACGATTATGGAGACGCTGCGTATGTTGTATGAGCAGACGGAGAATAAGCGGCTGAAGGATGCACTCAATGAGGTTCGTGTTGGCATCGAGAAGGGCGATACGCTGGCACAGGCGCTGGGAGATCATCCCAAAGTATTTCCGGACCTGATGGTTAACATGGTCGCAGCAGGTGAGGCGTCGGGTACATTACATATCGCTATGGAGCGTGTCTCTACACAATTGGAGAAATCCAGCCGGACACAGGCGCTGGTAAAGAAAGCGATGATTTATCCGATCGCGGTGTTTATTATCGCCATCGTGATCACGATCGTCATGCTGGTCGTCGTGATTCCCTCGTATGAGACAATGTTCGTTGACTTGGGAACGGAACTTCCGGGCATCACGAAATTTTATGTGGCAATGAGTAATGGTCTGATCAATTATTGGTATATTATCGTACCGATAGTGGCGGGGATCGCTGTAGGCATTGTGTATTTCGCAAAGACAAATGCAGGAAAGCACTTCTTTGGTCTGATCGCTTTGAAGATACCAATGTTTAAAAATATGACGGTCAAGTCTGCATCTGCACAGATGGCAAGAACACTGGGCACGCTGTTAGGCTCTGGCGTGACACTGGTTGAGGCGACGGAAATCGTGTCAGGCATTATGGGAAATGTCTATTTCAAAGAAGCGCTCAAAGATGCCGCAGACCAAGTCTCGATCGGTATGCCGTTGTCCCGTCCGCTGGAGGACTGCGGGCTCTTTCCGCCGATGGTGTATCATATGCTTCGCATTGGTGAAGAATCAGGCAGCACCGAAGAAATGCTCGATAAACTGGCAGACTATTATGACGAGGAAGTTGAAATGGCAGTGCAGTCGCTGATGGCAGCACTCGAGCCGATGATTATCGTGGTGCTCGCAGTTGTTGTAGGCGGGCTGGTAGCCGCATGTATGGCACCGATGATGACGATGTATACGGCATTGGATTCGATGTAAAAAGCATATTCGGCATATGGGGAAATCTTGACTGGAGGGATGGACTCTTGCTATAAAAAGACAGCAGGCAGAGCGCCTGCTGTTTTTGCAGCTCTGTGGGAGAAGAGGTTTATAAGGAGGGTGTTTCTGCCGATATTATAAACGAAAGGAGGATAGTAATTTTACTGTGATACGATATCGGAATACACCAACATCAATAGGAGGAGAGTAACATGAGCATTTATGGAATAGGAACGGCAGGATACCCAATGGCAGGGTATGAACCTCGAAAGACAGAACGGAGTAACGCAGGAAGCAGCTACACGAATCAGATGAGCAGTGTGACACAGACTTCGCAGATGCCCGGCGGAGCATTTGAACTTCATATCTCAAATGATACAGATGGAGAAGCCATTAGCGCTGCATGCGGATCGGATTATTCCATGACAGTATATCAGCCAAATGACTTTGACCCGGCAAATCCGGTGTACAAGGTAAAAGTGTGGGATAAGGAAGGAAATGTGACAGAGCGCATGGTGGACGTGTCAAAGGTGGACCCTGGAAGCAGTGATTATATTGAGATGTTTGCCTACACCAGTCATTTGTCATCGAGCGGAGAATATTCCGATGCACAGTCTGTCTTTACGAGGGCTGCTGCAAATCAGCATGGTGTAGATGGCATAGGTTATGGCGATCTCTTTGGAAAGACAGACTGGTTTAGTGTCGTGAGGGATGCCATGCAGATGCAGTTTGATGCCAAGAATTTAGAGGGGTATCTGGAATATAAGCGCTTTTTGGATTTTTTGGAAAAGTAAGCGGCTCGGACTGATACATAGAGAGCGGCAGGCGGTTCTGACTGACAGAGGAACCGCCATGATGTTTGATAAGAAATGGAGTGATAAACATGAGAATCAATGAAATAGGACCAACAAGGTATCCGATGGCAGGAACAGGAACCAGTAACACACAGAAAAATACAGAGAAAGAAAGTTTTGCCAAGGCGCTGAACAATGCAGCAGCCGTAAATCAAAAGGAATATATCGTCTATATGCCGACGGAGGATATGCTGTATTCCGGCGGAAATGGCACAGGCTTATCTTATTATATTCAATATGCACAAAATTCAACTGAGGAGGACCCGACAGTCATTGCAAAGGGCGTGGACGAAAATGGGCAGGAATTTGAGCAGACCATCCATCTCAACAGGATCAACCCGCACTGTGCAACGATTGTGGAGATGCATGCGCTGGAAGCCCATCTGGGGGTGGATAAAAATGGCGGGCTGACCTCGCTTCCGCCGGAGACCGGAAACATGGGGCTGCACGATACAGCGGATTTTATGGAGATGTTCCAGAAGCAGATCCAGGATATGAAGCTGCTCAAACAATCAAGTCTGGCTGCGTATTATCAATACAGTATGCGTATGTTTGAAGCATTTTGGGATCGGGAAAAGTAAAAGACAGGTGTCGGCGTGAATCGCAGACACTGCTGCAGTTTATTTCGCTTTCTTTTAAACACGCGCTGGAATCAATCATTGGAGGTGAGCTTCCATGCATACCATAAACATCGGACCAATCCGTGTCGGCGGTCTGCTGCTTCCGTCAAATGTGCTGATGGCGCCGCTTGCGGGATATACCTGCTATCCGTTTCGAATGCTGGCGTATGAGCTTGGCGCAGGTCTGTGCTTCACGGAGATGTGCAGCGCCAACGCGCTCAAATACGAGGACAGGGCGACAAACCGCCTTCTTATCACGACGTCGGAGGAGCCAGTCAGAGCAGTACAATTACTTGGGGGCAATCCGGCAGTGATGGAGCGGATGGCAAAAAGTCCGTTTTTAGAGATGTTTGATATCATTGACATTAATATGGGCTGTCCAGTGCCGAATGTGTTTAAGAGCGGTGAGGGAAGCGCGTTGATGCAGGATCCCAAGCGGGCGGCAGCGATCATACGAGGCTGCAAGCGGAGCGGAAAAGTGGTGACGGTGAAATGCCGTGTGGGCATTCGTGAAAATGAGCTGTTTGCTGCGGAGTTTTCCCGCGTGTGTGAGGATGCGGGCGCGGACATGATTACCATTCATGGCAGGAGTCGGAGCATGATGTACGACGGGGAACCGCACATGGAGGAGATTGCGCACGCGAAGGCGGCGGTGTCGATCCCGGTTATTGCAAACGGCGGGATTTTTTCTGTCGAGGATGCCGCGCGGATGATGAGATGCACAGGTGCAGACGGGATTATGGTTGCGCGCTGCGGATTGGAGAATCCTTTTATTTTCGGAGAATTGACTGGAAAGCCCTGCAAAAAGACGGCGTTGGCACTCCTGATGGAACAGATGGAGCTGACTGCGCGGTATTATGATGAAACATTTACATTGAGCTATATGAAAAAACTTGCCTCTTACATGATGAAGAAACGAAAGGGGACAAAACGCTATAAGGAACAAATGTATAGAAGCGGGAGTTTGGATGAACTGCGGGAAGTGATTGCGTTGATTTTTGCGGATATGTGAGGGGACGATGGTGGAATATATGCAAGAGTTTTATCAGATAGAGAACAGCGTGCTGATACGCTATACAGGGCGGGAGGAGGAGCTGCAAGTTCCCCAGGGGATTCATGCAATTGGCGAAGGCGCCTTCAAAGGATGTGTGTCCCTGAAAAAAGTTGTGCTGCCTGCGGGTCTGCAATGTATTATGGGGGATGCATTCAAGGGCTGCCGCAAACTGGAGGAGATTGTGATACCAGATGGAGTGACGTATATTGGGCGCTATGCATTCCATCGATGCCATGCACTGAAACGCGCAATTCTGCCATGCTCAGTGGAAGAGCTGGGAGAGTGTGCTTTTTTGTACTGCGACAGTATGAAGGAAGTGCAGATACCGGGCGTAAAGCGGCTTGGAATGGAGGCGCTTGCAAATGGGATATCCCTTGAAAAGCTTGTGATCTCGCGGGAGCTGGACGAGCGTTGTATCTGTGACGTCTTTACAGGATGTGGGCGTGTCCGGGAAATCGGATATGCGGATGGGGAGACATTCTGCATTCCAAATGTTGTGGACGCGGCGGCAGGTCTATGCAAAGTGCCGCCGTTGATTGTGCTGGTTGTGAGAGATATTCTTGAGCGCATGATGGAGCTTGAGGGCAGGACGCTTGTCCGCTTCCGCGTCAATATTAAACATATTGAGGTGCCGGAGGGAATCGAGGTTCTCGGAAAAAGCAGTTTTTATGATCTGCGGGGGATTGTGGACATCCGGCTGCCAAAATCCCTGCAAAAAATCGAGAGCCGCGCATTCCGCAATTGTATTAGCCTGGAGGAAGTCGTTTTGGGCGGAAACGCGGTGCAGATTGACGAGGATGCATTCCGCAACTGTACCTCATTAAAGACAGTCAGGGCTTGCGATGGGGCTGTGTATACGTTTGAGGGATTAAAGGATATTTACAGGCAGAACGAACCGGACACTGCAAAGATCCCAGTGTCTGCCAGAGAGGTTCCGGCATCTGTCTGTGCGATACACAGGCAGGTGTTTGGGAATTTCAGACTCAGCGGAACAATCCTGCTGCAGTATTTGGGGGCAGAGTCGAAGGTGGTGGTACCAGAAGGCATTACTGCGATTGCGGAGGAAGCTTTTGCGGGCATTGAGACCATCGACAAGGTCATACTGCCTCAAAGTCTGCGCGAGATTGGCGCGGAAGCATTCCGGGGCTGTCTGATGATGCAGACAATCGCGCTGCCGGAGGGACTTTGCCGGATTGGTGCAGGGGCTTTTTCGGACTGTGTGAAGCTCTTGCGGGTGGAACTTCCGAGACAGATGGATATTTTGGAAAATAAGGTGTTTCGAGGCTGCCGCGCTTTGCAGGAGGTATCTATTCCGGAAGGGCTTTGCCGAATCGGAGAGAGCGCTTTTTACGGCTGTATCGGGTTAAAAAAGCTTCAGCTTCCCGAAAGCCTTACGCATATTGGAAAGATGGCGTTTTACCGCGCTGGTCTGCGGGAAGTGCGCATTCCGGCAAAAACATCGACTGTGGAGAATTTGGCATTTGCAAAGAGTTCTGTGCAAAAGGCGTGGATATCCGGCGGCTGTGATGCTGGAAAAAAGTATGGTGTGGGCATATTTCGCGACTGTATGAAATTAAAGCTGCTGGTCTTTGAGGAAGGTGTGTGCCATATCCCGGATCAGTTTGCATACGGCTGTGCGGCACTGGGGCGTGTTGTCCTGCCAAAATCCCTGAAATCTGTGGGGAGGCATGCGCTTGAAGGTTTGGGTCAGTGGAAAAGTCAGATGTATAGCGCGAATGCTGCTGAATTGTGCGCTGCCTACGAAAACGAATGGCGCACATCGCATTTCAGAGAAGTGGTTTTGACAGGGAGCGCACGATCTTATGGGATACTGTGGGACGGACAAGCCTTTGAAGGAGAAGTGTGGCTTCCAGAAGATGTGCGCATCATTGCTGGCGGTGCGTTTTACGGAAATACAAAAATCACAGCAGTACATCTGCCGGCAGGCGCGGCTTCTATTGGCGCGGCAGCCTTTAAGGGCTGCAAATCGCTTCGGTGCGCGTATCTTCCCGCCGCGATAACTTGTCTGGAAGCAGAAGTTTTTTCTGGCTGTGAAGCATTGGAGGCGGTTTTAACCACTGAAAAGTGCGAATTGGTGCAGTGGCAGGTGATAGGTGAGCGCGCTTTTTACCAATGCAGGAAACTGCGCAGTCTGCGATTGGAGCAGGCACAGTCCATTGGCAGGGAAGCGCTGTGCGGATGTGTCATGCTTGCGGAAAGCGCGGTGCATCGGGCGCTGGCAGCAGGCGAGCGTGCCTTTGCAGATACTTTTCTGGGGAGAACACTGGAAAAAGGAATACGTGTGGTGGGGAATCTGGCGGTTTCCGGTGTAAACTGCGCAGATGAGATTTTCTTTGCAGACGAGATTCCTTTTGCAGATCAGATCAGCGGCATTGCGCCCTATGCGTTTGCAGGAAACCGCATTCTTCGCAAAATCATTCTGCCGGAGAGCGTGCGCTGGATTGGAGAGGGCGCCTTCTTTGGATGCAGCAGCCTTGAATCCGTAGTTTTTTCAGACGGTCAGGGCAAACAACAGACAGAACCCAAGAATCGCCTGATCATCGGGGCGAGCGCATTTGAAAAGTGCATTGCCTTAAAAG
>CAMWJQ010000028.1 GCA_947174615.1 uncultured Lachnospiraceae bacterium | reverse complement strand
TTCCCATAAAATGGGAGGTTTTTTTATATTAAATTTTTATGCGTCAAAGCTGGTGTATTTTTTTGTAAGATCCGTTCCAGTTCAGCCTTCGGCTTCCTGTTGCATTTTCTCAAAATGCTGATAATCCTTGCTGCTGTTCCACGCCCCGCCCCACTCAAAACCATGCTCGATAAACAGTCTGTAACATAAATCCTCCCTGTCAATCTTATAGGGAAAATCCGCACTGCGGTCCGCGTATTCCCCCGCATTGTGCGGTGAAACCAGCATCTTGCCGTCCTTTGTGCGCACATAGGGATTGTACAGCGGATTGACGTCTATGGCGCGTCCATAGGAATGATTGGAGAGTTTCTTCTTGCCGGGCACGGTTCTGTAGTTAAAGCAGGAGGTATTGTTGTCTGCCATGGACAGCTCGTCATCTGCATTGTATTCATCTATCAGCCGTACCTTCTCAATGGGATATTGATGCTCGTACAGTTCACGGAAAATATCCACCAAATCCTGCGCGATCGCCTGATTGCAGATGATTTCTCCCTCTTGGACCTGCGCCTGAAAATCATAGTGAAGGATATGGACATAGGCTAACACATCATACGAAACCTGTATCGGCTCTCCTGTATCAGGATAAGACTTTCCTGTAATGCGCGCCTTGATTTCTTCTGTCAAAGCAGTACTGTAAAATGCGGCGTCGGCGTCATATTCTACGGTTTCTTGTTCTACGGTTTCTTGTTCTGGCGGTTGTGCGGCGTCATTGATCATTTCGGATTCTGTCTGTTTTTCTGTCTTTATAGCCGCTTGTTCGGGCAGGGCAGCCTGCAGCTCTTCTTCGCTTGTCATTCCAAGGTCACTGAAATCTATTGTATCGGTTCTGCTTCCTGATAGCTCCCGTTGATGCTGCTTTCTAAAAAGCATGAAAAGACACAGAAGAAAAAGCGCGCCCGACAGCAGTAGTACAGCGAAAAATCTATTTCTTCTCATGAACTCCTTATCCCTCCTTTTGTTCCACAAAAATATCATGGCAGCGCACGAGTCTGTGCATAAAAAGCGAAACGGTCTTATAAACCGCTCCGCCCTCTTTTCAATGCTATACTATTTTTCATCCCCTGTCAACCTGTGCCAAATCCTTTTTCGAATTTTCAACACATTCGGGTTACTTTTCACACCAACGCCAGTTTTTATCAGCGTATTAGTCATTGAGATTACTGCCGTATATCCACATACCCCACCGCCAGCGATTCCTCACGGAATTCAAAACTGCTGCCCGACGTATTCAAATCCAGATAAAGATATGGCAGTTCTTCCTCCGGCACCAGCCATGCCATGTGCACTGTCGCTGTCTTTCCTGCTCCCAGATTGGTGATATAATTATTGTGCCGCTCTCCGCCATGTACATCATAATACCACATCTCCGTAAAGCGCGCCGCGCCCTGCGGTACTGCCTCATCCCACACCGCGCGCTCATCCGATGCCTTCCCTTTATAACATACCATTTGACCATTCTTCTCCGTAATTTTCATCAAGTTTCCCAAAAACAAAACTTCCTCCAACTGCTCTGCTCCCGTATTTGTATATTCCACTGTAACGTACACCAGCTTCTGCGGCACCTCGCGGCTGTCCACTGCTTCATTGAGGGAATGAATGCCATCGCCATACTTCATATAGTTGATTTTTACTGGCAGCAGCTTTCCCGATGAATCCAGTTCCTGTTGTAATTGCTCCCTGTCCTCGCTGTCGAGTACAGACAAGTCCAGCAGGCTCACTTCATCGCTAATCTGTACATCTGTCACCCTGATTTGTATATGATTCAGCCCCAGCCAGTCCTCTTCCAACGGTATCTGCACCGCGGCAAACGTCTCACCAACGGCATGTGTATTTGCCATCGCCGATTTTGGAATTGACATGGTAGGTTTCCATGCTTCTACAGTCTCTGTCTCACAACTTGATTTCAGATATTCACTCCAGCAATACGCATGGACGATATTCTGTGCATTCTCATTAGAAGCCGGCTTTAACTGAATGCCCTCCGCTATCTTTAAAGCCTCCTCCCTTGACACATCCGAGGCTACGTATAATTCCATCACATAATGCACATCGGTGTATGCCACATAGATTCGCTGATTAAAGCAAACTTCATCGCCCTCGCCGCCGTACAGTACGAAGTACACGCCGTCGTAGCCATTCACTTTGACCGTCTCTGTCTCCTTCACATCTGTAGTCAGCATCTCAAACTGTGCGTCGCCTGTGTCCATTTTATAGAATACGATCGAAACGCCTCCCTTATTTAAATTCTCTGAATAACTGTACTTTCCCTCCTCTGTCTCTACCATTCCCTCCGGCAGATAAGAAACCTCCATCGTAATATCTTGAATCATAATATCTTGAATCGCATTATCTTGAATCCTATGATCCTGTGTCATGAGATCTTCTGAAATCGAATCATTTGTATGTGTCGCCACAGACTCTATTTTCGTTTTGACCGCATACTCCCCCACCTTTTCTGTGTGCATCCTGTATACTACACCTGCAGCTACTGTTGTTCCAAGCAGCATGACTGCCGCAAGCACCGCTATTAAAACTTTTCTTGTCATATGTTTTCTCCTTCTGACTGGCGATAAAGCGCCAATCTGTTTTCGCACTTCCTGTTCCATCATTGAGCGCAGCTCCTCTGGCACTGGAGGAAACTGCTGTCTTAAATCCTCTAACTCCCATTGCTTTGACTTTATTTGATGATTTATTTTATTATTCATTTACAAATCTCCACTTTCCCTGCCCGCCAATCGGGCGCAAGTTATTCTGCCTCTGCCAAATCTTTTTTCATCTTCGCTCTGGCGCGCATCAGACGATTTTTTACAGCGCTCTGCGTCGTTTTCATCAAATCCGCAATTTCCTTGACACTGTACCCTTCGATATAATAAAGCGTGACCGTGAGCCGGATCTCTTCCGGCAGGCGGCTGAGTGCATCGTACAGCTCTGAATAATCCGCCTGCTCTGTCGCCGCTTCCTCTGCGATATTGTCGATTGGCACCAGTCTTTGCTCCCGCCGCATGATGGCATAGCACTCATTGATCACAATGCGCACGAGCCACGTCTTTGCATAGGAGTCTTTCCGCAAAGTCTGTATCGCAGAAAACGCCTTCACAATCGCCTCCTGTATGGCGTCCGCACAGTCTGCGTCACTGCGCAGCAGCGTTTTTGCCACACGATACATCGTCTCCTCCGATGCGATGATTAAATTCCCTAATTGTTCCTTTGTCATAGTTTCCTCTCCGCCGGCTTTCTTTCCACTAAATCGTTTTTTGTAATTCATTACACCTATTAGATGAATCATAACATCAATCGGTCCCGCCAAACAAAAATTTAGTAAAAACACTCCATTCAAAATAATTGGATATTATTGCGCATCACAGTGCAATATGATATACTTAACTAAAATTCGATACTATATAAGACCGCCTGAAAATTCAGGCGGTCTTTACATAAAGCATATGGAGTCAATCTATCAAACAATCGTGTTGAAAGGATATAGAACGATATGGAAACCAGAAATACCAATGGATATCTCATCATTGAATGCCATCCGGACAAGCAGTCCCATGTACTGTTTGCAGACAGTGGCGCGTGTGCGGTCACAGGCAGCAGCTTAGCGCGGCTGCTTAGCGCCAATCCCAATCAGATCGCAGAAAACCACAAAATTGAGCGCATCCCATTGGACTCCCGACATGAACTGTGGATACTGAAAAACTGTGACGATTCACCATACCAAACTGTGATCGAGCAGCTTCGGCAGCAGAATACAGAACTTGCTGAAGCCCTGAGCGTCTGCGAGGAAGAAAACCGCGCAAAGAGCAGCTTCCTGTCCAGTATGTCCCACGATATCCGCACGCCCATGAATGCGATCATGGGCATGACTTCCATCGGTCTTTCACACATTGACGAAAAGCCGCGCGTGCTCGACTGTCTACAAAAGATTCAGACTGCATCGACCCATCTGATGAGTTTAGTCAATGATGTGCTCGACATGTCGCGAATTGCCAGCGGGCGCATGACTTTGAGCGAGGAGCCTTTTTCGCTGGCAGATATGGTGCACGACATCACAATTATCGTGCGTCCGCAGGCGGCACAAAAGCATCAATCCCTTCAGATAGAAGCCGAAAAAATATATGTGGAGCGTCTGATTGGCGATCCGCTCCACCTGCGCCAGATCTTCGTAAACATTATTGGAAATGCTGTGAAATATACGCAGGCAGAAGGCAGCATTCGCGTAACTATCACACAGCGTTATGATGATCAGCACACGAAAGAACCAGAAAAAATATGGCTGGATTTTCTATGTGAGGACAATGGCATCGGCATGAGCCCAGCATTTTTAGAGCAAATATTTGTTCCTTTTGAGCGCGTCAATAATTCTACCATCAATCAAATAGAGGGAACAGGTCTTGGTATGTCGATCGTGAAAAGCCTGCTCGACCGTATGGGCGGCAGCATCACTGTCGAGAGCGAGGAGGGGAACGGCAGCCGTTTCCATGTATCCATTCCGCTGACCACTGTACCGAATACTGCAAACGAACAGCCTCTTCCCACGGGGCAGACTGTGCTGATTGCAGAGACACTGGACAGCCGGGCACAGCAGCTTGCCGAATACCTGCAAGACGGCGGCATGACTGCTGTACACCTAAAAAATGGTACGGAGGTCGTGACATGGCTGACCGAGGCTCAGTATGAGAATCGTATGCCCTGCGCGCTGCTTGTCGGGCAGGAGCTCAGCGATATGTCCGCCCTGAACATGGCAGCTCATGTGCGCCAGCTTGCCGGAAAAGACTTTCCGATCATCATGGTCGCAGATGCGGACTGGGTTCAGATCGAGTACCGCGCGACAAGGGCAGGCATCAATGGTTTTGTGCCCTGCCCGCTGTTTCAGAGCAGGCTCTTTGCAACCTTGTCAGAGCTGACTTACAAGGCACAGCAAAACAGCGGCGGCGCCCCCGATCTGGAACTTGATTACAGCAAATACCGCCTTCTGCTGGTTGAGGACAATGCACTAAACCGTGAAATTGCCCTGGAACTGCTGTCGCTGACTGGCGTGCAGGTAGAGACAGCCGAAAATGGACTGCGTGCGGTGGAAGCCTTTGAGCAGGCGCCAGAGGGATATTTCGATCTGATCTTTATGGATATTCAGATGCCTGTCATGAACGGCTATGATGCTGCAAGAAAAATCCGGCAGCTTCCCCGAAAAGATGCAGCGTCGGTCTGGATCGTCGCTATGACCGCAAACGCCTTTGTGGAAGATATCCGTCTCTCCCGTGAGGCAGGTATGAATGAGCACTGCTCCAAGCCGGTAAACGAAGACCGCTTACACGAGATACTGCGCAAGCGCTTTTCACGCAAAGAGCCGTAAAACTTGAACGACAGGAGGGATTCTCTATGCAGCCCTATCAAGAGGAATATATTGCAAACTTAAAGGAGATCACGGCGCTGGCTTCCCGAAGCCAGACAACGAGCTATTCCTTATCTGAGTATCAGGAAAAACTACAGCATGACCGAAGCCTGCTGGAGGAAAAAATCAATCGCAATATCGATCTGCTCCGCGATGGATTGTTCCCACTGTTTGACAGGCTCTTTGAAGCGCCTCCCGAAGAACTGGCTGAGCTGGAGGAATTTGCAAATGCATTATTAAACGGAAAAAATGAACTGGATGGCGGTCTATTCTGTCAAATCTATCAGGCACTGTTAAGCCATGCGCGTCATACAAAAAACCGCAACGCGATCATCCGCTGCCTGTATTGGCTGGGCATCGGGCGGCATCATATGTGTACCAAAATGGTTGGGATTGATTTGGCAGACATTGAACACTATATGTCACAGATGCGGTTATGTTTCACAGAAGCTGCCGCATATCTCAAATATTTTGATGAGATCGATGACATAGACACCAAAGGATACATTCTGCGTTCTCGTGCCAACACTGCGCTCGGACAGTTTAAATCTGCCAGTGCCAAAATTCGTCTGACAAGACAGACGCTGCAAATTTTACGGGATGAGGGCTACCGCGAAAATGCCCCAGCGCTTCCTTGGGACAGATACGTCTATATGACACATCAGCAGATGGCTTCCAGCATTTCCTACTGCCGGGATCATGACATGACTGCCCAGGATGTCACATCCATCATGGAATCAGCACATATTGTCCACCAGCGGCAGATTGAAGAAGCTGTCGGCAAACAGGATGCACCGCCAATCCGCTCTGCCTTCTCCTGTGCCGCCATCGAGTACTATTGCGGAATGTTCACACTCGAAGCGCTGCTTGGCAGGATGGAAGAGCTGATGGACCACGCAGACACTTCGCGTTTTTCACAGGAAAATATGTATGCTGTCATCTCACTCCCGGCATTCTACTGCCAGTACCTGCGCGAATATCCCGAACAACTGTCCGGACGGGAAAAATATCTGGAAAACCTGTATCGAAAAGTGATTTCCTATGTGGAGGCTTTCCCAAAAGACGAGGCAAATGAACAAATCTTTTTCTATCTCAGGCAGCTCTCGACTACCTTCATCGAGACCGCGCACAGCATCTCCTACGGAGACTTTCAGCAGATCATGCTGATACACTTTGCACCAGATGTCTATGTTCACTCACAGGTTGTCGGCAAAACTGCCGCCGTCCTCTGTGACGTCATTGTTTCCGAGGATTCTAGCTTTTTTGATGATATTGACCAGATACAGCAGATACAGCAGCCAGCGGCAAAACGACAGGCAGTGCTTGATTTTGCCATGAACTGCGGTGTATTCCACGATGTCGGCATCATCAATTTTATCAGTCTGTTTACCCGGACTGCAAGGCAGTGGTTCGATGAGGAATACGAAATCATACACCTCCATACAATCGTTGGCAGCAAGAGACTTGCCACCTGCGCATCGACACGCGATTATGCTGCAGCGGCGCTTGGGCATCACAGTTGGTACGACGGCACACATGGCTATCCTGATGTCTACAAACGATTAGAATGTCCCTGCCGCCAGGTGGTCGATGTCGTTGGACTGATCGACTGGATCGATAATTCCATCAGCCGTGCATGGCTCTATGGGCATCCCCAAAAAAGCTTTGACGAAGCCATTGAGGGTGCGCTCCTGCTGGAGGGCAAGCGGTTCTCACCGCTTCTGACAGCCCGGCTGCGGGACAAAGCCGTCGTGGAAAAGCTCAGACAGACCTTTGTATCCGCCCGCCGCGAGGCATACCGGCAATTGTATGAGGCACGTTCATATGCATAAAACAGCGGAGGAGGACATACATCTCTGACATCCTCCTCCTGCCCAGTCAGGACTGCATCGAAGAAAACTGCTCCTTGCCCACAAAACACAGCGGGCAAAGGAAATCCTCCGGCACATCCTCCCATTTTGTTCCCGGTGCGATTCCACCCTCTGGATATCCCTTTTCCTCATCGTACACCCAATCGCAAACATCACATATATACTTCATGACTCTGTTCCTTTCACAATAAGATTTCGGAAATAGTATCCCCATTCTGTCTGTAAAAATTCACCGCGCCAAAAGACAGACGCACTCCACGCATTCCGTAAAGCCAAACATATCAACCGGCGATTGTCTCTGCCATCGCTGCCGGTTCAAAATAGAATTTCCAGATATGTATCATATGATTTCATGACACTTGTGTCATAAAATTCTGTCAGTTGTTCCCGGACTGCCCTAAAATACCACTCCTGCTTCGCCTGATCGGTCTGATTAAACTTTTTCCAGATATCGCTGTCTATGTGACGCTGTTCCTTCACAATGGATTCTAAGTTTGCCGTCTTATCCGCCAGCACAATCACCTTGGTATCCATAGATGCCCTTTTCAGATGTTCTATCGTCTCCCGCTTCCGTATTTCCCACGTTTGAGAAGCCGGAATATTAGGACGTTTATTCTCCGTTTCGGTCTCTACGAGCCGCGCAACCCTGTCACCAAACGTTCTCTGCAAATCCTCAAAAGTCACCCAAGTATCTTCGACCGTATCATGGAGAATTGCCGCCTGTAGTACTTCCGTATCCTCTGTGAGCTCCACCGCATAATTCATCGTCGTGATGATGTGCGCAAAGTATGGAATGGTCGTCTTTTTTCTATACTGCCCTGCATGTGCATTGGCAGCGTATGCATACGCCTTGTACAGCTGCTCGTCCATCCCCTCAACAGACGGAAAAAGGGCTGGTTTTTCCTCCAATCCCTTTTCCTGATAACAGCACATAAACTGCCCCGGAATGCACAGTGTCCCTTCTGTGTAACAGGGACATCCGCATCCGCACACCTGCTGTTCCTCTCTGTAATTTAACCTGCCATCTACTGCTCTGCAATAAAAATATCCTTCACTGTCTGCTATTGCAACATGTTCATCTCTGTTCATAGTTAATCCTTTTTGGTAAACTCTATAATCCAGCCTTTTCCCTCACTGCCGTCATTTGTCTTGTACGTGCCATACTCCATGCGGCAGGTAAAGGAAACTCCCTGCTCCGCCTTCATCTCATTTACCACATTCTCCATCGCTTTTTTGACTTTGGACTCATCATTCCCGATATTGGAATTCTTGTATACTGTGCCAAACTTTTCTATATTGTATCGTATCGCCCGGTTTAGCGCCAGTTTCAAGTCTCTGTCATTGCGAAAAGGTCCTGCAAGACTGTTGCTGAGATAATTATTTCTATAATTAATTAGATATGCCTGCATCGTCATATTCGCAACGTTCTTGTCCAGCTTGGATTCACTCTCATACACCTCTTTGAGCAGCTTGCCGCTGTCCTGTAAGATACAGGAATCCAGCATCGCATACCCCATCAAGAACGAGTCAAGATACTTGATGTAAGTGTTTTCATCCATATCCTCCACGTCATCTTCATCGAAATCACTGAGTTCGGGGTTTTTATAAAATGAAAAAGTCCCCTTGGTCAGCTTCGTGATATCTGAGCCTGTCACAACAGAATTGGCTGTGTCTGCATTCTTGGAGATCAGACCGTCACCCGGCACATAATACGTTCCGTTAAGTGATACCTGAAACCAGCCGTTTGATGTGATTCCTGTCACACTGACCGGCAAATCTTTCGCGATGACTGTCACAACGCCTGAATTGATGTCAGGCTGCTTATATACAGTCGTCTTATCGTTGCTGTAGAGTACCGCCTTGCTTTCCTTCACTGTAAACTCCACCGCATAGGTCTTTTGCAGCTGGCGGTTTGCACCAGCTGACTGCACTGAGGAAACTGCCAGCACCGCAGCCATTAGCGCACCTGTTACTTTGATTCCTGTTTTCTTTGTTTTTTTCATACTTTTTTCCCTGTTTTTATATTTTAATGAAGATTTCTATTTCCAGATTTCTATTTCCAGATTTCTATTCCCAAACTTCTATTTCCCAATTCCTATTTCCAGATTCCTACTCTGTCCTCCGGCGCCACATACATTTTGTCTGTCTCTTTGATGTCATAGATCTTGTAAAACGCATCGCAGGAGCTTAGAACAGCATTCACACGCACCTTATTGGGCGAATGGGTGTCTGTATTCAACAGATACATCATAAAACTCGCCGTGTCCTCACTTGCCCAGTTGTATGTCATCTGTCCAAATGCCTCATCGAGCGCTTTTGCATCATCGCCTATGATGGACGTGATACAGGTCATCGCACCAAGATCTGCAATATTTTCCATCAGTGTCAGATCGCCGTTGACCTTTGTTCCCATCATCTCATAATTGCTGTAATAATCAATGATAGACTGGGACATTTTCTTGTACTCTGCCATCTCCTCGTCCGTCCACCAGACATTGTAATTGCCGTACTCATCATACAGTGCACCACTTGAATCAAATGCATGGCTGACTTCGTGGGCGATAACAAAACCGATCCCGCCCAGGTTGGCGCCATCGCTGTTGTCACTGTCATAAAACGGCGCCTGCAAAATTGCTGCCGGAAAGATAATTTCATTGTTCAGCGGATCATACATCGCATTGATTGTCTGTGGTGTCACATCCCATTCTGACCGGTCCACCTTCGTTCCCAGCTTGTTCAGGCTGTCGTCAATGGCAACCTGCATACTCACCAGCAGATTCGACAGGAGACTTCCTCCCTCTGAGATGGGCGTCACCTGCATCATGTCACGCGCCGCCGGCCATTGGTCAGGATACCCAATTTTCACCTGCATTGTCTCCAGCTTGCGTATTGCCTTCTTTTTGGTCGCATCACTCATCCACTCCTGTCGATTGATAATCGTCTCATATTCCTTCAAAATCTGCCCGATCATCTTCTCCACAGCATCTTTGTCCTCTGCTGAAAAATGTTCCTTGACATAGATCATGCCAAAATCCCACGGGAGCATATCCTGCGTCAGATTCTTCCAGGTCTTTTCATCTCCCCAGCTCTCTGTAATGCCATACAGCGCATTCTTCATATCATCGCTGAGTTTCGCATACGTCGCATTCGCATATTTTGCAGTGTCATTGAGCATGACAAATGTGGAGTAATCCTTTAACGCCTGTAGATTTTCTTCCACCAGCAGAGAATTGATCTTTTTTGCCTGCGCTACATCCATGACAATGTATTTATCCTGTCCGTCTATCTTCAATGTCTTTAGCATTTTGGGAACGTCCACATTCGTATAAAGCTTCTGCAAATCCTGCTGGGTATACACATTGTATGTGATTGCCGGATCATACATCTGCTCTGTCGTCAGCGTGGATGCGCAGATGTCCCGCAGCAGCTCCTCGATCGAATCCGTGCTCTGGGCTGCCTCACTTGCCGTCATGCCAAATTCCATCAGCATATCATTGATATAATCAAGATACATATCCACGTATTCCTGCGTGTTTTCGCCCTCGATGTACTCCTTTCCGATCAGGGTGTCCGCATACATCATATACACTGCATACTCGCTTGAATCCGCCTTATCCTGCATGATACTGTACCCGCCGACAATACTGCTGAAGCCAAACTCACCGCTCAGATGCGCCAGCGCATCCACATACTCCTCGATACTTCCGGCATTGCGAATGCTGTCCATATGCGGCTTCAATGGCCCAAGCCCCGTTTCATTGCGATTCTCCATGTTGGTCACACACTCATACATATCCTTGATCTTCTGCTCGGAGGTACCCTTCTCATACGTTTTGCCATCTGATGCCAACTCGTCGATGATCTCCTCCATCTCGCTGCTCACGACGGCATTTAACTCCCCGAACCAATCCCAATGCGCGTCTGTCGGCGCAAGCTCAATTTTGGATAAGAGGTTCTGGTTTACAAACTCATAATAGTCGTCCTGATACCGTACCTCCTTGTCCTCATCTTCGTTGTCCGCCTCGTTCCCTTTGGAGACAATATCATTGTTGTCATCCGCAGTCTCCTGCTTCTCATCCGTCTTATCCTTCTTCGAATCATCTTTGTCGTTCTTCCCGCTGTTGAACAAATCCTTGATACTGCTCTGCGTCTTATTTTCTGCTGTAGTGTCCTGTTCCTCTGTCCCTGTATTGCACCCTGTCATCTGCAGGGTCAAAATCACTGCCATAAACAGCGCCAATGCTCTTTTCTTCATGCCTTTTAACCTTTCCTCCATTAATGAGCTTTATTTTATTACAGCCTAATATATTTATATTATAACAAAATAAAATAAAACACAACAATTCTCTGAAAACTTAATATTCCCTTAATTTCTTTTAAACTTGTAAACACTGGGGATTGAATTTAGCGCCTGTTGGATGATACGGGGCGCCTTGCTGTTTCAACCCAAGTAAAAAATTATTGAGCAGGCTTAATATTATATTTTTATAATTTTTTCTGTTTACAATTCCAGAAAAAACGCGTACTATTAAAATAGGAAGAAAAGAGGTTGTTATCATGATAGGATTTTTGTTTATACTTTTGGAAATTTTTGTGTCCCTGATTACCCTGACCGTTTTGTACTTAATCTCCATCAAGCCACGTCTGTATGGACGACCTGATTACAAACCGTTCTTTGGTCATATGTACGCCCACCGCGGACTCCACAATATGAGCCCTGCCATCCAAAAGCTGAAAAATATAGAAAACGCTTCCGAGAAGCTGCCGGAAAATTCATACGCTGCCATCAAGCGCGCTGCCGACCTCGGTTATGGAATCGAGTTCGACGTACATCTCACCAAAGATGACATCCCAGTTGTTTTTCACGATGACACGCTCAATCGTATCTGCGGCGTCAAGGGGAATCTAAAAGACTATACTTTCGAAGAATTACAGCAGTTTTGTCTGCTCGGAACACAGGAACGCATCCCTGCCTTTGCAGATATCCTGAAAATGGTGGACGGCAGGGTTCCGTTAATCATTGAATATAAAGTAGAAAAAAATGCAGACAAGCTGTGCCGCATCTGCGACGAGATTCTATCGGACTATAAAGGACTGTATTGTATTGAATCCTTTCATCCGCTGGCAGTGCGCTGGTACAAGACACACCGCCCCAATATTGTCAGAGGGCAGCTCTCAGAGGACTTCACCCGGCAGAAGCTCAATATTCCTTACTTTCTGCTGTCACACCTGATCGGAAACTGCTATGCCTCTCCGGACTTTATCGCCTACAACTGCAAACACCGCAACGAGCTCTCCAGAACCATCTGCCGCAAACTCTACAAGAGCTTGAGTGTCGCGTGGACTGTCCGCTCGCAGGAGGAGCTTGACACGATCTCCCAGAGCTTTGACTTATTCATCTTTGAAGGATTTGATCCGATGAGACAATCATAAACTTAATAATAAATTATGCTAAATTTCACAAAATTTTCAGACAATTCTTTGTGCTACCTGACAAATTTTCCAAATACGGGCTAAATTTTCTGATTTCTACTTGAATTTTTGCAAAAAAGCATGTATAGTGATAGTATTCAGTAATGTAGCATGCATTCACTGTATCAGCACTGAAAACGCTGCTTCAGTATAATTCGGAGATTTATATTGAAGACAGTTTGTAAAGATAGGAATTAGGAGGATTCCCGTATGAAAGATTTAAAAGAAATGGATTTCGAAACTTTAAAAAACAACTTTGATAACCTATGCAGTGAGATAAACGAAGGCACCGATGCCGTCGCGCTCACGCTGAAAAGCGGTCGAAAGGTCTACATTATGCCTGAGCAAAGCTATGACAATATTTCGTGTTTTGTCATACAGAATACGTCGGTAAAGGTTTTACATTAAAAACAAAAAATCAGCTCCATTGAAATTCAATGGAGCTGATTTTTATTTGACTCTAAGCTCAGAAACACGTTTCTGGCGAACTGTCGTTCTCTTGTAACAGATCGAATACATCACCGCTGACAGTAACAGCGCCAGCAGCACATCGAGCATGGAGTGCTGTTTGATGAGCACGGTCGAGAAAATGATACTCACGCCGAGGGCAAGCATCGCAGTCTTGATCACCCTGCGACCTGCGAAGCATTTACTTCTCCACACTGCGATCATGATTGCCACCGAATTATATACATGAATGCTCGGCAAGATGTTTGTCGGTGTATCCGTCGCATACAGATTTTTGATCAGATCAATAAAAATACTCTCGTGGTCAAACGTCTTTGGTCTCAGGTTATGCCCGTTGGGAAAGACTGCTGACACAACGATAAAGATTGTCATCCCTGCCATCAAAAAGGCTACCAGCTTCTCACTCTCCTCTTTGTCCCTGATACACAACAGCATCACGGTAAGCGCCACATAGGGAAACCATAGCAGATATGGCACAATAAACACTTCACAGAATGGAATATAAGCATCGACTGCAAAATTAATCTCATGCACTGCGACGGTACGCCTCTCGAGATAAAAAAATGCCGCGAGATAAAATACTGCATACACAGCCATGATAACGAACGCCTTGTACTCCACAAAAAGTCCAGATATTTTCTTTTTCACAAACTCTCCTCCCCAGAGCATCTCATAGAATGCTCTAAATACATATACCTCTTTCTAAGTTCATCATTATAGAAGATACCCTATTCAAAGTCAACTTATAAATGCAAATCTTTAAGCAATCTTCAGAAAATCTTAATAACTCAACGAAGCACACTGATTTTCGAACAAAAATGAGAACGCGTGCTTGCATTTTAAAAATATTTTATACGAATTGGATGCAAATGATTCATAAAAATGTGTTCCGATGTGCATTTTTCCTGAATTTTCTATATTGCAAAAAATTTTTCTAAAATAAATCACCAATATCGCGTGTTAAATTTCCTAAAATTTTCTATCGCTTTTCCATGATTTGATATTTGATTATTTTGCGTATTTTTAGTACACTAAGTAAGGAAGGAAATTAATTTTTATTTTATAAATATATTTGGAGGGGTTATCTGTTATGAAATTCGATATGCATTGCCACACAAAAGAAGGCTCTATGGATGGAAAGATTCCCATCGCGGAATACATCCAGCTCCTCAAATCCAAAGGCTTTCAAGGAATGCTTGTAACAGATCACGATTCATACAACGGGTTTCGCAAGTACCGCGATCATTTAAAAGAAAGCATTGACGGCTTTGTCGTTCTAAAGGGGATTGAGTACGATACCATTGATGCAGGGCATATCCTTGTGATACTGCCTGAACATGTAAAGCTGCTGCTGATGGAATGCCGCGGTCTGCCTGTGAGGGTTTTACAGGACGTCGTGCACAGACACGGCGGCATCCTCGGACCTGCACATCCGTGCGGAGAGCGTCATTTAAGTATCACGCGCACGCGCGCCTACAAGAAAAACCCTGCCGACCTCATGAAACATTTTGACTTTGTAGAGGCGTTCAATGCCTGTGAATCCCCAGAATCCAACACCGATGCGCGCAAACTCGCAATGCAGTACGGACTGCCGATGTTCGGCGGCAGCGACTCCCACCACCCAGACTGCGTGGGCACTGCCTACACAGAGATCAAGTCCAATATAACATGTGAGTCAGAGCTGATCTCCTATGTCAAGGAGGCGCACATCGTCAATTACGGCGGAGAATATTATCATGGTACAGTGAAAGGCAAACTCGGCGTATTCAACCATGTCCTAGTGGAAGGATTCTGGTTTTATAACCATTTCGCGAGTATGTACCGTCATCACAAGAGAAAATTTGCGCTGTCACTCCTAAATCAATAATACATAAAAAAGTGTTTCCTTACAGAGACACTTTTTTTATGTACTATATCGTTTTCTCTTCCTTGCCCGGCGTTAGAATTCGAAAGGAACCGCTGCCCGGCTCAAACACAACCGTCCGAGGAAAATCTTCCCCCACATCCGATGCAAGCAGCGGTATCTGGAGCTCTGCAAGCTTCTCTTTCACCGCGTTCAGATTTCTCGAGGAGATATCCCTGCTCTCTGGAATCTCGTCATAGTGAATCATATGGGCAGCGCCCGCAATCTTTGCCACCAGACGTTTCCGCTGCGCCCCCTCAAGCACCATCGCGCCAATCATCTCATCAAGCCCTGTATCCGCATACTTTGCTGCGACAAAATCCTGTCTGCTCGTCATTGAATGATTTGGAAGCATGACGTGCAGCAATCCGCCTACACCCGTATGCGGATCCCTGAGCGCTACGCCAACACAAGATCCTAAGTCTTTCGTCATCAGTTTGTCTTCTCCTCTGGCAGTCTTGTAATCCCCCATATTCACGACAATCATACTCTCCAGTTCCGCTAATGTAAATGCCGCCACACCAAAACCTCCATCATAATTCCATCAAAATTTTGTAAAAAAGTACATCCTTATTATACCAAATTTTCCAGTACATTCAAGAAAAAAATAAAACCCAAACGCAATAAAAGACAGGCTGACCCTCACTGGAGCTGCCTGTCCGCATATTTCTCAAAAAATTCATTTAAATTCAGGAGGCACTTAATCATCACTTTCATCTCGTCCTCGTCCAGACCTTTTACAATCGCTTTGATCATATTCCTGTGAAAACCTCTGTGATGGCAGAATGCCTTTTTGCCCTTGGGCGTGAGCACAACCAAGACAACACGCTTATCCGTTTTGCTCCGCTCACGTATAATGTATCCCTTGTCCTCAAGGCTGTTCATATTGGTGGTCAGTGTGCCCATGGTCACACTCAGGCGTTTCGCAATTTCAGACATACGGCGCGGCTCCTCGATTCCGATCGCCTCGATGATATGCATATCATTGTTCGTGATATCTTTGTATTCTTCAGTAATAACCGCCTTCTCTTCCGCGTTCATTATATTGTTAAAGAGCTTTACCAGCATCTCATTTAACACTCTGCTTGTCGTCTTTTTGATGGTACTCACCTCCATATCACCTGTCTGAAATATACTGCGCAGCCATACCAATCTCCTTATATCACTCACCATACCAGCACGCTTGCACCGTATGTCAGCCCTGCGCCAAATCCAGACAGCACGATTCTGTCCCCTCTTTTAATCGTACCATTGCGATTACACTCATCAAGCAATACAGGAATCGTCGCAGAGGACATGTTGCCGATCTTGTGAATATTCATCGGAAACTTTGCAATCTCTGCTTTGAGATGCTTCGCCACAGACTCGATAATACGAACATTTGCCTGATGTAAGATAAACCAGTCTACATCATCCACCGTCATCCCCGCCTTGTCAATCGCCTGCTGGATACATGCCGGAACCTGCTTGGTCGCAAATTTGTAAACCTCCTGCCCATCCATCTCAATATACGGGCTGCCTGTGTTCTCCTGGGTAAAAAAAGCATTCTTTACAGCCCGTTCTGCACAGGAAAGCACCATTCCTTTCGCCCCGTCAGAACCCTGTATCATACTCTCCATGCCTGCCCTGCGCCCGGTTTCATCGAGGCTGTCCTCCAATGACGCCTCCACAAATGCTGCCCCTGCG
>CAMWJQ010000027.1 GCA_947174615.1 uncultured Lachnospiraceae bacterium | reverse complement strand
ATGACTGATCCGAGGCAGACCAAAGATTTGCTGGTCTGTACACAAGCATTCTCCCTCGAAATAGAAGGGATGCCGCTGTTTCAGTGTGTTGACGAGGAGGGGGGCAGGGTTGCCCGCATCGGGAATCACGAGGGCTTTGATGTGCCAAAGGTCGGCGCAATGGGTAAAATAAATACAGAAGAGGACGCATACGCGGCAGGCAGCACAATAGGCGCCTATTTAGGGGAACTGGGATTTACATTGGATTTTGCGCCGGATGCCGATGTTTTAACAAATCCCCAAAATACAGTGATTGGAAACCGCTCCTTTGGAGAGGATGCGGAACAGGTGCTGCGTTTTGCCCGTGCGTATTCGGATGGACTGCATGCGCATGGCGTGCTGAGCGCCTTTAAGCACTTTCCGGGACACGGCGCCACGGAGGCGGACACGCATGACGGTTATGCCTACACGGATAAGACTTATGAGGAACTGCGGCAGGCGGATCTGGTGCCGTTTGCGGGTGCCGCGGAGGCGGGGATTGACTGTGTGATGGTTTCCCATATCGCGGTGCCGAATGTTACCGGAAACAACACGCTCTGTTCTTTGTCCTATCAGATGATAACAGAAGTTCTGCGCGGAGCGCTGCAGTATGACGGAATCATTGTGACAGATGCGATGAACATGGGGGCGATCACCAGACAGTATGCCAGTGATGAAGCTGCGGTGGCGGCGATCAAGGCGGGCGCCGATGTGATTCTGATGCCGGAGAACCTTCAGCTTGCGGCAGAAGGCGTTCTCGCGGCGGTGCGAAGCGGTGTGATCACGGAAGAGCGCATTGATGCGTCCGTGAGGCGGTTGATTCGAGTGAAATTGAATTTATACCACAAGTATAATGACAAAGCGTTAGAAAGACCTTAATTTATGCGGTTTATAGGAATTTTGCAAAGCCTTTTACCCCAATAAATACCCCATTTTTATATATTAAAGCTCTTTATGGGTCTGCTGCCATAGGGGATTTTGTGACAAGGTGTTATATTACAATTGATATAAATGTTTTAATAACAAAGAGATTGAAAGAATCATCATGATGGAATAATCAAGATGATTCTTTTTTCTGTAATCCCTCGATGCACCAGTTCAGGATGCCGGATAAACAAAAGGACTGTTTATGAACAGCGGAACGGTGGAGGGCAAGACAGTAAGAAATATTGTAAGGGGCTATACAGTAGAAACAGATTTTCTTATAAAAATCTGCATGATTATTCTTTCAATAAAGAGCGGCTTTCTCTGCTAATGGATGCTTTCAGAGAGGGAAATGTGAAGTGTCAGGAAAAGGAAATAAGATGGCATAAACCGAAAGAGATACCTAAAATCAAGCAGATTCTTCCTTGCAACCATGACATATATGCGGTTATGACAGATTCCGACGGAATGGAATACAAATGTAAAATACTTATGTATGCGTTGTGTGATGATGGGGAGGTTTACCCTCTGTATTTTGACAGCTGGCTTGGCATTTCGTCATTAAGCGAAGCGGTCTTTGACGTAGAACTATACGAAATGAAAAATGGAGTGATATATTCGCCGGAGGGAGAAAGCAGGAATAAAAGAAAACAGCGCTATGCAATTACCGGATACAACACCTCGATCTGCTACCGCTGCGGCATTTTATGACCGATTCTGCGAAAAATATAAGGGTAGAGAGATAAAAGCGTGAAATGGGCTTTTAAAGCGTGGAGAGGACAGAGAAAACCGCCCTTTGTACTTTGGCGAGTGTCGGGGCGGTTTTCTTGTCAGGCTTGAAAGCGTGCGCCTGCTGCCGGGTATCTGATATATTGCACATGGCAGCAGGACAAGGGCTTATTGTCTGCCGGATATAGGGATTTGAAGATAATCAATCAGGGCAGTTTCCAAAAGCCGGGAATAGTTTACTTTTTGTTCTTCTGCAATCCTTTTCAGCCATGCCGGGAGAGTGATGTTTGTTTTGATGCGTTCGTTATCTTTTTTCATGCGGAATAAATCAGGGTGGATTGTAACGGGCATTACAACATTTCCCTCTGTATCTTCTTTGGAGAGGTTCACGGATGGAGTGGGAATTTCCTCATTGTCACATTCCATACTGTAAACATGGAGGCTTGCGGCTTCTGCTGCCATGTGTGAAGCTTCTTTCAGATTGTTCCCAAAGCTGATACATCCGGGTAAATCAGGGAAGTAGATACTATATGAGCCGTCTGTTGACGGTTCAAAAACTGCAAGATAAGTTAAATTCTGCATAAATTACGCTCCTTTCTATGATAACCGCAGGCAGTAGGGCTATTTCAGCCCCGCCTGCTTGTAAATGCTGTTTAGTGTTCCCGGTTTCAAGTCCCCGTTGTGGTTTGGTACTGTGACTTTTCCGGGCTTTGTTGGGTGCTTTAGGCTTATGTGGGAGCCTTCCTGATTAGTGGTGTACCATCCATCTTTGCGAAGCGCCTTTAGTAGTTCCCGAACTGTCATATTGTGCCCTCCTTATATTATGTATTATGCGCCTTTTTTATGCGTATGTCAATAGATTTTGCGTATAAATTATGCGTATTTTTACAGAACATAGGACAGAAAACAGACTGGCAGCAGGATATAAAAGCATCCCCACAAATGGGGAAAGCGTAAAAGTGCGCTGCCCTGCTGCCATCTTGCTTTTTATCAGACGTTACATAAACAAGACAGAGCCACTAAACAACGAATTTCGTGGTTTAAAAGTTCGGTTTGAAATGTAACCTTGCAGAGCCGCCCGGTATAATTCCCCTTTAAAGAGTGGTCTTTATTTTTTGGGGGAAGTGCCGCCGGTATTCTCAATGTGTTCACTATGGCATTTAACAGATTGATGTTATAGCCGCGCTTCTTACATAGCTTTAAGTCGCGCTTAAATTGTGTGGTAAGGTTTAATTTTAACATGGGCTATTCCTCCAAAATTTGGGAGAATAATTCTTCTGTTGACCCCTCAAAATGCTGCCCGCTGCCCGTCCTTATCATTTCGTCTGTTTCTGCCATTGCTGCTATTGTCGTTTCGTTTGGCTGAAAATCCGGGTATATGTCAAGCCCGGACATTTCCCCAAGACCTTCAAGCATATTGATAACGAAAATCATTTTATCATCTGGTAAGCGGTCAATCATGCTCTTTGCTATTTCCTGATAACTCATTATTACACTTCCTTTCATGGTCTGATAATAGTATAACCCCCGGATTATCGGGGCTATTCTTTTTTATCAGTCAGATTATCGCGCTCTATCTTTTCATCGGCAGCAGTTGTAAAGAATTTTGCAAGACTTAATCCGGCAGATTCCGCAGCGGTTTTATATCTTTCCTTTTCCTCACCCTTGACCCGGAACCGAATTTCTTCAAGTCCCTTTTCCTTGATGTAATTCATTGTGTATTCCTTGCTTTTTTCGTCATACTTACTCATACCGTTTCACTTCCTTTCTTTCCCCCATTGGGGCGATTTATAAGGGGGCTTCTCTTCCACCTTACACTGATATTATATCAAATGCCAACTTAGCGCGCTATGAGAATATCGCATAAACTTAGCGCGCTAAATTTAGATATAATGTCAATAGCAATCCTTAGCGCGCTATGGTATACTTGTATTATCGAAAGAGAGGAAAGGAGCAAACAACATGACACAGATTACCAAAGTAAGAAAAAACGTGCGTGCAATAACAAACGAACTGAAAAAAGCCGGGTATTCCTTATCTGAAGCATTCCGCAAAGCGTGGCAGAGGGTAAAGCTGTCAATGACAGTGAGAGCCGCTGGGGTTAGCTTTGAGAACAGACAGGAGCGGTTGCAGTTCTTGCAGCAGTTCAAGCCGGAGGACTTGACCGTAACACCGGAAAGAGAAAAGGAAAATAAGTTTGATAGACACAACGAAATTATGGCAATGGCTGACGATATACAGAGCCGTTACAAGAAAAATGCCCCTACCAGTACCGCAAATACCGATAGGAGCGAGTAACCCGACAATCTAGCGAATTGGGGCTTGCAGGTAGTATAACACGCCTGTTGCTACCCTCTGTAAAGAAAGGATTTGTTTAAAATGAAATTTCCACTTGTAATAGAGCAGTTTCAGAAAGAGCCGGAATTTGAAAAGATTTCTGACAAGGAATTTTTACAGCTTTTTATAAATGCGATAAATTCAGCTTACGAAATAGGAAAGCGAGCAGCGCACAGCGGCTTTTGCCTTACAGCGGCAATGATTAAGGCATGGCAGAAACGTGAGTACAGGAGAGAGATGCAAGGAGAAACTGACAAGATGTTTTTAGATGTCTTCACAAAATGTTCCAATGGCGCATACCAGCAGGGTGTAAAAGATTCAGGGAGAGTGTTTAAAGCATCAGAGACATATCACAGGGCATTAACAGAACAGGAGCAAAAGGACTTTATGCAGGAGATGGCGCAAGACTATTACTATAAGTTTGTTTCACTGCTTTTGTGTACAGGTATGAGGTCGGGCGAGGCAGCAGCGTTGACGTGGATAAATTCTCCATCTTTATACCACAAGTATAATGACATTTCCCATAAAATGTGATATAGTATGATAAAAGTAAAGTCAGAATGCTAGAGCGTGTTTGAAAAATCATTCCCGTCATCTGCACGCCCCACGTTGCGTGATATTTGCACCAAATTCAGGTTACATAGCCCGCTATGCGCCCTTCATTTGGCACAAATCTCCCACAAATTGTGACGCACATCTGGCAGAAAGCATTTTTCAAACACACTTTAGGATCAGGAAGAAAGGAACTGCACAACGATGAACAGAACATTATCACTCAACGGAACAAATTACCAAATTAGCAGAGCATTTGAACAGGCGCTGGATTCAAAACAGAGTCTATGTTTTGCGTGTCCATATAAGAGGGAAAAAAGTTGGTTGAGTCGTGCCAGGGTCGGGCTTGCAGTTTAAGGCGTTACATCAAATTCAAACCGCTTATCTTGTATGGAGGATTTACTCAGACAAGACAGGCGGTTTTCTTTTTTAAGTGGGCAGTTTGGTTTGTAATAGTTGCGGTATAGACTGCATTATTATAGAAAGAAGGGAGAAAAAATGTCAGCAAAGGATGTATTAGAGATTAAGGGAAAGGTCAGCACAGCCCTCTGTTATGCAAAAGTAGTGGAGGAGGAAGCCATCGAGCAGATTCGCAGGATGTGCGATTATGAATTTACGCAGGGAAGCAGAATCCGTATTATGCCCGATGTCCATGCAGGGAAAGGCTGCACCATCGGCACGACCATGACCATCACCGACAAGGCAGTGCCAAACATTGTCGGCGTGGATATTGGCTGCGGCATGTACACTGTGAATCTCGGCAGGGAGGAGATTGATTTTGAGAAAATGGACGCAGCAGCGCATTTTATCCCATCGGGGAAGAATGTCTGGGAAGGAAGACAGGAGCGGTTTGATTTATTGCAGCTTCGCTGTTACCGCAATCTAAAGGACGCAAGGCGCCTTGAGCGCAGCCTTGGCACCTTGGGCGGCGGCAATCATTTTATCGAGGTGGATTTGGCACAGGATGGGACGAAATACCTTGTCATTCACTCTGGCAGCAGAAACCTCGGAAAGCAGGTCGCGGAGTTTTATCAACAATTAGCGATTGAACTGCATACTGGCAAGGAGGCGTATTTCAAGGAAAGAGATGCCTTGATTGAGGAATACAAAGCGGCGGGGCGCAGAAAGGAAATTCAAAAAGCCTTAAAAGAACTCAAGTGGGAGCGCAGGGATTGTCTCATACCAGAGGATCTGCGCTACCTGTATGGAACATTCCTCGAGGATTATCTGCATGATGTGGAGCTCTGCCAGCAGTTTGCCAGACGGAACCGCGAGAGGATGGCAGAGGTGATTTTAGAAAGAACAGGAATGACAGGCACGGACGCATTCCACACAGTTCACAATTATATTGACACCGATGAGATGATACTGCGCAAGGGTGCGATCGCCGCCCATAAGGGCGAGAAAGTGTTAATTCCAATCAATATGAGAGATGGCAGCGTACTAGCCGTCGGCAGGGGCAATCCAGAGTGGAATTACTCCGCGCCGCACGGTGCCGGACGGCTGATGTCACGCACAAAAGCAAAAGAAAATCTGTCTATGGAAGATTACCGCAGCATGATGGATGGCATTTACACAACGTCTGTCAACGAGGCGACACTTGATGAGGCGCCGATGGCATATAAATCGCTGGCGGATATTATTGATGTAATCAAAGAATCTGTGGACGTGATTGATATCATGAAACCAATATATAATTTTAAGGCATCTGACTAGAGCGCGTTTGAAAAGTGAAATACCCCTGCGCTGGCGGATGTCAGGGCGTGTCTGTGAAATTTAATATTTGGACAGATGCCGGAACAGGAGGTATAGAAAATGGTCACGATACCGACAATCGACATGGTAAAGACGGGGCAGCACATCATGGAGCTGCGGGTTCAGGCAGGGCTGTCTGTGCGGCAGCTGCAGGAAATCTTTGGGTTTTCCACACCGCAGGCGCTGTACAAGTGGCAGCATGGAACAGCGCTGCCGACAATCGACAATCTGGTCGTGCTGGCAGCAGTACTCGGTGTGAAGGTGGATGACATACTGGTCATGAATGACAGCCCGATGGCAGTCAGCGCATAAAAATAGGATTGATATTATAACGCAAAACAAGTATAATAGAAACAGACAAAGCTTGAGACGAATCTGCCGGCGGGAAACACGTTTGCACCAGGACTTGTACTGAACCAGTACAGCCGTGAAAGGGGGCAATCGGACTGCCGGGAGTTTTCATACAAATGCGTAATCGTTATAATCGTAATCGTTATAATAAAGGATAGAATGAGGCGCTGATATGGGAAGAGATGTTATGGGGAATGTGTCGGATCCACTGATAGGAATGAAAGCTTTAGTGGTCGAGGATAATGAGTTGAATCTGGAAATTGTGACGGAGGTTTTAAGGGAGCGGGGTTTGGTCGTGACCGGCGCCGAGAATGGGCAAATCGCGGTCGAGCGGTTTTCGAACAGCCCGCCGGGGACATTTGACGTGATTTTGATGGATATGCACATGCCTGTCATGGGCGGTGTGGAGGCGACGAAAAGAATCCGCGCAATGGAGCATGCGGACGCACAGACGATACCAATACTGGCGCTGACTGCAAATGATTTCGAGGAGGACATCCGCCAGACGAGGGAGGCAGGCATGAATGACCACCTGACCAAACCCTTTGACATGGAGAAAATATTTGGCGCGCTCGCTGCCTATGCAAAATAAATAAAAATAATAAATAAAAAATGAAAAAGTATTCTGGGATGAGTTTTGCGCATAATGTCTCAGAATACTTTTTTTTGCAGAGAATGGTATAAGGAACAGTTTAGAAATAACGCATCAATTTGACTTGCCTAAATGCCCATCTGCGGCAAATTAACAAGTTATTTCTTAACAGTTCCTAAGTTTGAAAAAATGTAAAGCTATTATTGACAAAATAATTTCTTTATGATATCATGATGATATCAAAAGAAATAAAAAACAAATCAACTTCACCGAATACATCTGCAAATAAAGGAGGAAATGCGATGAAAGAAAAGGTTTTATCAAGGAAAAAGAACGGAATGGCGGCATTGCTTGGCATATTGGTATTGTATGCAGCTTCGGTGGCAGGGATTGCGTTTGGGGCGCGGAATACCTATGTTGGAATCATCATTGCCAGTGTTGTTATGATTGTTGTGGCAACGATACTTCTTGCGGGGCTGAAGGTCTTAAAACCGCAGGAGGCGCTGGTGCTTACCTTGTTTGGCAAATACGTGGGTACATTGAAGGAGGATGGTTTCTATTATGTAAATCCGTTCTGCACCAGCGTGAATCCGGCGGCGCGGACCAAACTGAACCAGAGCGGCGACGTCAATGATTCTGCTGCACTGATGGCGATTGCAAACAAGACAGCAGGTACCAATGTGGAAGCCTGCAGCAATAAGATTTCACTGAAAATTATGACCCTGAACAACAACAAGCAGAAAATTAACGACTGTCTCGGGAATCCGATTGAGATAGGCATTGCCGTCACATGGAAAATTGTGGACACTGCAAAGGCAGTGTTCAACGTAGACAATTACAAAGAATTTCTGTCTTTGCAGTGCGACAGCGCACTCCGCGATATCGTTCGTATCTATCCCTATGATGTGGCGCCCAATATTGACACGACCGGGGACGGCGTATCGGATGAGGGAAGTCTGCGCGGGTCGAGCGAGATTGTTGCCGGCAGAATCCGCGGGGAGATTCAGAAGCGCGTCGAGGAGGCGGGAATCGAGATTGTCGAGGCGCGCATTACATATCTTGCCTACGCGCCGGAGATCGCGGCAGTGATGCTTCAGCGCCAGCAGGCATCTGCAATCATTGATGCGCGCAAAATGATCGTGGACGGCGCAGTCGGCATGGTTGAGATGGCATTGGATCGCCTGAGTGAAAACCATACCGTTGAGCTGGACGAGGAGCGCAAGGCGGCGATGGTGTCAAATCTGCTAGTCGTTCTCTGCGGAAACCGCGACGCGCAGCCGATCGTGAATTCAGGCAGCTTGTATTAAACACGTAAGATCAGCGCAGAAACTGCGTTCAGAAAAGACTAAAAGGAATGATGTTATGGGTGATTCGGGAAAAAAACAAGTGCCGCTCAGGCTGTCGGCAAAACTATATGAGGCAATTGCCGCCTGGGCGGAGGACGATTTCCGCTCTGACAACGGGCAGATTGAGTACCTGCTGACAGAGTGCGTCCGGCAGCGGAAGAAAAACGGTAAGTATGTTTCTGACGAAATCGACAAGCCGTTGGAAATCGACATTTGAAACAGATCGCTGCAGACAATGCACACGAAAGCGTGTTGGCATTACAGGTGTGCATCAAAAAGTAAAGGAGCGTGATGCAGATGAAACATTGGCAGAAAATGGCTGCGCCAATTGTGATTGCTTTCATTATAATTGTCTACTATATTGGATTGGCAGTATTTTTTATGACAGTATCCGGCGTCCCGACTGCAGTCAGGATTCTAATGATTGTGGCGCCGCTGATTGTGGCGGCGGTGATGTTCGGTGTGTTGTTAAACAGAATAAAAGAGATTCAAGGAGGAGAAGAGGATGATCTTAGTCAATACTGATTACATTAGCGGAAAAGAATTAGAAATGCTGGGAATGGTCAAAGGGAGTACCATCCAGTCGAAAAATGTCGGAAAGGACATAACGCAGAGTTTTAAGACGCTGGTGGGCGGCGAGCTGACAGCCTACACGGAGATGATGAACGAGGCGCGTGCACTCGCCACAAAGCGCATGACACAGGAGGCTGAAAAGCTCGGCGCCGACGCGGTTGTGAATATCCGCTATGCGTCCGCGGCAGTTATGCAGGGCGCTGCAGAGGTCATGGCGTATGGGACTGCTGTGAAATTCAGATAAATTTTTATCCTTAGGAACTGTTCCTTAGCGGAGAAGCCGTATCACATGGAGCTGCGAAGGGCAAAATCGAGGCAATGCGCCACCGGACTTAGGAGTACAAGGTACGCGAGCGTGTTTTTCTGAAAGCAGGGCTGTGTTTTGACGGCGCCGCATCTTTGAAAAGGGCTATACAGGCAGCAACTGCCACAACGGCAGGTACAAGTTAGAAAGGTGATCGGAATTATGTTCCGATAGCCCTCAGTGTAAAAATGAATGACAGGAACAGCATCCTCACTTTGGACGGGCAGGGATGCTGTTTCTTTTTATGCACACGGGCACCCAAAGGTAAAATGTCAGCAGAGCTGTAAAAACTGCCAGTAAAAGCGTAGGTACTTCTGTATCAGAGTACATGTCTCCTGCGCATTCAATTGAAAAAGATTGCAATGAACATGCGCATATGATAAAATAACGATAAAGATAGGTAACTATATATGTAATTATATTTTCAGAAGAAAGGCAGGAGGATGCATATGGAGCAAAGCACACCGTTTATAACACAGGAAGAATTGACCGATTGTGAAGTGCTGGTTATGAAGGTGATCTGGCAGAGTGATACTGTGATGTCCATACAGGAGATTATCTCCCGAATCAATCGTCAATACCACAAGGACTGGAAGATACAGACAGTATCCACCTTCTTGAGCCGCGCGGTCAAGAAGGGATATCTGGAAATGAAGCGCCGCGGCAGGACGTTTGAGTATTATCCGCTGGTGACGGAGGAGCAGTACGGCAGGCGTGAGATCGCAAAGTGCGTCGAGAATTGGGGAAGTGGGAAGCTTGGGAATCTGATCGCTTCGTTTGCGGAGACGAAGCATTTATCAGCACAGGAAAAGTCAGAGATCAAGGAGCTGCTCGATGGTATGGATTAGGCTGTGTCTCTCCTGTGCCGCCTTCCTCTCCGCAGCGGGCGGCATATCATACGGACTGGTAAAGCTGTCAGAAAAGATTTGGAAATCGCAGAATCCGGCGCTGGTGCTGGCGCTGTATAAACTTGCGCTGGCGCTGTACTGGGTGCCGGTGTCGTTTGTGTGGATTTGTGCGAAAAGGATTTCATATGAAAATAGGGTGATTGCCTATAAGGGGGAGTTTGTGTGCTCGACAGTGCCGCCAATGACAGCCGCCTTTCGTCTGCTCGGAATTCTCTGGCTGGCAGGATTTGTTATCTCAATCGCGTGTTTTGTCGTAAAACAATGCAGGCTGTCAGCTTTGAGGAGGGGAAATGTGCCTGTAGAGCAGCCGCGGTATCTTGCTGTCTTTGAGGAGTGCAGGAGGCAGTTCGGACTTGGTACGGTCGTGCTTTGTCAGAATGACCTGCTCTCATCGCCCATCACAGCGGGGCTTTTCAGGCAGCAGGTCATTCTTCCGTTTGAAGCCTATACGGACGCGGAACTTCGGATGATTTATGAGCATGAGCTGACGCATATACAGAACAGAGATCTGCTCTGGAGGATGTTTGCGCTTGTGACTTCGTGGGTGCACTGGTTTAACCCGGTGATTTATCTGCAGCAGGGAGAGCTGGACTGTCTGCAGGAAATGGTGTGTGATCTGAGCATCGCGGTCCAGAATGAACAGTATACCAAAAAGGAGTATGCGGCATTTTTGCTAAAACTCACAGAACCGGAAACAGTCAGCGCCTGTACGACAGCATTGATTCAAAATAAAAGTCAGACATTAAGGAGGATTCAAAATATGGCAAAAACAAAAGAAGTAAGGAAACCAAAGAAATTCGTCGTAGGGCTTAGCTGCGCAGGGCTTGCAGCGCTTGCGCTGATTCCGGCGACCGCAGTGTCCGCGAAGGCGGCGAAGCTGCAGGAGGACTGGATACGGGCGGAGGAGGTTGACACGATTGAGGAGCCGCAGGATTTCTCCGACCCATTGGTGGAAGAGCACAGATTTGATGATGGGAGTGTGGAGGAGATTGACGGCAGTCAGGAGATTGATCCCTACTCTACAAAGGTTGATCTGGATAAAACGATTGATGCCAATACACGTTATATTTATCAATATAGGAGCAAGGCAGCGGGGGACATAATAAAAGTATATGCATATTGTGAAGATAGTTCTGTTACATATAGAATAGGAATAAAAAACAAAAATACAAGCAATATGAGTTCAATATCTGGAACTGGTATGTTATATCATGAATTTAAAATTTCAGAGAATGGGACTTATACAGCATTTGTCGAAAACAATAATAATTTTCCAATAAAAGTTATAGGGGCAACAATGTATTAATCAAGCTTTAAAGGGACATCTGTCCCTTTAAATACACACAATTCAACTACAAAAATAGTAAAGGCGGTGATGGATATGAAAACATAGGTATGGCAATATAGAGGAACCTGCAAACCAAAATAATGAAAGTTCACAAAAGAAAGAGAGGAAAGGAAGGAGAAACCTATGAAGAAAAAATTTTATCAACAATAGTGGCATTAGCAGTGGCTTTTATCTGTTTAGGCGATACGAGCGTCAGCGCCGCTGCACCGAAATTGATAGCCGAACCTGTAATATCTGGTGACAATGGGCAAATGGAGTTTTTGGAAATTTCAGAAGAGGATGTTGCTGTGGAGGATGTTCCTGAGACTAGGCTGAATGCTGCCGACAGAGAATATGCAGATGAACAGTTTTCGGTATCTGAGGATATTATGCCATATAGTCAGCGTGACAATGTCTCAAATACAGACCCCAATTATGCATATCTCGCCGAAAATGACGTGGTTTATCAAGGGACGATAGAGACGGAGAAAGAATTTCGGTGGTATGCTTTCGAACTGAAACAAAAAAGCAAAGTAACAATTTTATTGCAGATGGTTGAGGCTTTAGATGCTGATTTGATAATGTTTTCATTAGATACAGAAACATCTACTTTAAATGCGGTTAACGGAAGTGCAGCAGGCGGGGCTGGCGTATCTGAATATTATGCAAATGTGCTGGAACCGGGAATTTATTATTTTACGGTAACTGGCTATGAAGGAACTGGACAGTTTGCATTTGCATTTTTCCAGAGTTCATTGGATGCAGATTATGAAGTAAATGATACCTCAGCGACAGCGACAAGTGTTGCACTGGACACAAACTATATGGGCATCATTGATTATCATTTGTCTCAAAGGATGACTTTTATAATATTCATTGTGTATGCTCTGGTGCATATAGTGATAATCACTTATGGGAAGAGTTTAACTATGTGACAGTGATTATTGATCCTGCAACAGGCGGATTGATAGACATAGAGGAATATAATTATTTTTATCAATATGCGCAGGGGTCAAATTCTCTGTCATTTACCAGACCGTATCCAAACTTAAAATTATACAAATATGGAAAATGAGGTGACATTATGAATATATCAAATACAATTAATTTACAGTCTTCACTGATTTTACAAAATAACAGGAAGAATCCAAGAGGCATGATGCAGCCGGATAACAATCGCATCACACAAAGCCCTGTCAGGGTCTCCATTTCCCAAGAAGGATTGAAACGCAGCAGTATACAGCAAAACGGACAGGAAACCTATGAGAGTATGATGGAGCGGAGAGAAATGTTAAAAAAGACCAGAGTTATGAGCTATGGTTATGATCTTTCCATGAAGGCAGTAGAACTCAACGATGCTGCTTCAGAGAATGGAAAGAAGGAGCTGAGTGTCGCGGACAGGGCAAATGGTTATATCGGCGCATATGCATCATTATATGACGAGATTGTGCAGGGGTATGAAAACGGGACGCGTGAAATCTACGTGGAGGATGAATTTGGAATACATCGGCTCACAAAGGAGGAAGAACTGAAAGAACTAAGCGAAGCATACAAAAGAGCAGTGGATGATTTTGTGGAGATGGAGAAGGCAAATGAGCAAGCCTACGCGATTGTTACTGAAGCGATGAAAAAAATTGCCAGTATAAAATCAAGGTCAAGCGCTGGCATGAGTGATTCGGATGATTCAAAAGAAAAGGAACGGCATAAAGTGCCGGAGAATCTGAAAGAGAGAATGTTGGGCGCGGCTGAATTATTCAAACAAAACTATGTAAAATTAAACCCGGATACAGATAATTTATCGGAGGTTTTGAGCCGTATTAAGATTATATAAAAAATATAAAGGGTGGCTGTCTGCTGGCAGGTTCTTTATTACATGTACAGAATTGGGCAGAGGAAGTATTCTGCTAAGGAGGAGCGGTAAAAGGGAGGATTCTCTGTTTGATGGGACTTATATGAAAAAGTATGGTCAGAATATTATAAGAAGGCAAATTTAGTCCGATATAATAATAGGATACATAAGGATAAAGGCACATGTAAAAGGATTTACAGGAATCAACAAGGAGGTTGAAAACATGCAGATACAATGCAATCAGGCTCATCCAGTCAATCATTTTAACAGTCGTTTGGTCAGCAATATCAATAAGTCAAACAAAGATACATCTTTACACTCGCGCCGCCGTATGATGGAAACGCAGGAAAAGGCGCAGGAGTCAGAGGCGGTGCGGGTCACGATTTCAGGAGAGGCGATGGCGCTTGCCAGACAGGTGAAGGCGATGGAGCGGATCGACCAGTTTGTGAATGCCCAAAAGGAGAAAACAGAGGAAGGTAAGGAGTCTGTTGTGCTGACAGACGAAGAATTATATGAGGAGCTTTGGGCACAGGTCAAAATGTGGGGAGATAAAACCGCTGATATCCTGCATGACTATAATCATAAAGAGACAAAGGAGATGGCTGGGGAGCGGGCGGCAGCGCTGACACAAATGATAAAACTCGAAGAGCTGCAAAAGTCTGAGATCAGCAAAATGCAAAGAGATGCGCAGAAGGATATGGTGACAGCATCCATGCAGCAGGAAGCGATCAGCAGGAAAAATTCGGAGCTGCTGATGATGATCGAAAGCTTTGAGGAGCAGGACGAGGATGAGGATCAAACATCAGAAAATACAAAACAGCCTGAGGAAAAGGAAAACAGCAGTGAGCAGCCAGAAGGCAGCTTGATGGAGGGGCAGATTGGCGCGGGCGCGGCAAAGAGAGAGATGGGAATGCTGTACACGATGAATATGATGGATGCGTCAAGCACGTATAGAATTTCTGCCAATGATCATTCTGTCAAGGGAATTGAAACGGAACGGAAAAATATCTATCGCGCGGATCAGGCGGAAAATTTTAACATCAAAGAAAAAATTGCGGCGATGTCGGACTTTGTCGCAAATCTTGTGAATGATAAGATCATGAAAGATTTATTTGATGAAAGGATAGAAAGTGCTAAGGATGCAGGCGATGAAATCAAGCAGAAGAAACTGGAGGCAATGAAAGAGTATTTCTTAGGATTAGACAATAAGAACCAGCTTCATGATTTGACGCAGGAGCGGGAGTTTGCATTGCAGGAGCGGATTACGGCAAGGGATTTGCGCATATCGCATCTTGGTGATAATCACTTTTCCATAGCAGCGCATCAGAAGAAAGAACTGCAATCCTTCTTTGACGAGGACGATATTATGAGACTGCGTGGGCAGAGCAGCGTCCTGAGCCGCATGGAGGATACATCAGAACGTTTGCAGGAGAAGCTCGACGAGCGCGACCACATCGACGAGGATACCGCATCGGACGAGGAAATCCGTGATAATGAGGAGAAGGATGAGGTGCACGATCAGGAAGGGCAGGAGGGGACACCCGAAGAAAATCTTTAAGGAAGTTGCTGTGCAGGATGTTCCTGGTACCAGGCTGAACGCTGCCGACAGAGAATATGCAGATGAACAGTTTTCGGTATCTGAGGATATTATGCCATATAGTCAGCGTGACAATGCCTCAAATACAGACGCCAATCATGCATATCTCTCCCAAAATGAATAGACAGATACATAGTGAGGGGGCTGCCGGAAAACGGCAGCCCTCATAATTATAGTTGAATCAACAGAAATCCGATATATATGAAAACGATGCAACCAAATCCTGGAATATGGTATCTAATCTGTGTAAGCTGAACAAGTCAAAGCGCTTTGACAATTTTATGCGGCATGCAGAGCGGAGGAGGAAAATGAATACAATAAATACATTGGTGAGACGCGCTAGGCGGGGCGATGCGGAGGCATTTATCGCACTCATCGAGGAGTGCAGGATGACCCTGCGGCGTGTCGCGCTGGGCTATCTGAAAAACGAGGAGGACGTGGCAGACGCCATGCAGGATACCATTCTTGATGCTTATGAGCACATCGGCAGCCTGAAGAAAGAAGAATATTTTAAAACATGGCTCGTGCGGATTCTGATAAACCGCTGTACGAAACGCTACAGGATAAATCAGCGTAAAGCGTACCTTGAGGATTACACAGAGGAGGCACAGTGTGATGCGGGCAGCGCAGAGGTTGAGTTTCGAGAGATGTTGTCTGCACTGCCCGACGACAGCAGGGTTATTTTCCAGCTGTATTACGGCGAACAGTTTACGACACGGGAAATCGGAGAGATTCTGGGAATTAACGAGAATACCGTCAAAAGCAGGCTGCACCGCGGAAAAGAACAGCTGCGCAATGCAATCGAGGGCAAAGCGGACAACAAGTTCGCCTGACAGGGCGGTTGTTCGCAGGTTTACAGGATGGAATAAATGAAGGAGAAGCAATATGCAGGATAATGAATTGAGAGAGATTCTGAGCGTCAATCTGGCGCCGAGCAGAATCATAGATGCAAGGATAGAGGAGGCATATGACAGGATAAGAAATGCAGAGACCACACCGACAGGAGGCAGAAATCGCCATGCGCGCAGGTTTTGGGCAGGAATGGGCAGCGTTGCGGCAGTGCTTGCCGTGATGGTTACAGTCTGTGTCATGAATCCGGTAATGGCAAAAGAACTGCCGATAGTGGGCGGTATTTTTAACAAACTCTCAGAGCTGTTTATGTTCGGACAGATCCCAGAGTCGGAGACGGTTGTCCTGTTTCAGGAGGAAGAGAGCGCGGCGAACCAGGCGTCAGACGTTGAGGATGAAAAGGGACAGAACAAAGGGGATACGGCGGCATATCAAAAGACGTTCGGGGACATAACAATCACGCTGACGGAAGAGTATGCCACAAATCAGGCGCTGTTTATCGGTGTGAACATTAAGAATGCACAGGAGTTTCCTCAAATGGCGGTTTATCCGAACGGGACACAGAATATGGCGCTGGAGACAAAGGAGCAGTATTCATTCCGTCCGGATGTCGTATCGGCGCTTCGGTATGTTGAAGGGAAACTTACAGACACACATACTTTTGAAGGGATTTTAAGGATAGACTATTCTGAGATCAATGTGGATGAGACGAAATACCAGCAGGCGCTGGAGGAAAAACGGGCGTCCGGGGAGGAGCTGTGGCTGACGGATGAGAATTATTTCCAGTATATGGACGAATATGAGGTGCCGGTGACTTTTGCGATGAAGCTTGATATCACGAATGTTGTCGGAACGCTCGGGGAACC
>CAMWJQ010000026.1 GCA_947174615.1 uncultured Lachnospiraceae bacterium | reverse complement strand
CTTATAAACTATATTTATGTGGAGAATACTGGAATTATGAGAGCGGATAGAAAATTTACCGTAAGAGCCGTGACGCTGGTTTTTATGGCGCTGGTGACCATAGGGATTGTTTTGTGGGATGCTGGAAATTCATATGATAAACAAAAGTTTGTGGAAGCGCAGGAGAGCGAGCGCGGGGAAGCGTTCGAGCTTTCTGTCTGGCGCAGCAATCTGTGTATCAAGTGGTGGAAAAATGAGCAGGACAACACGTACTGTCTTTTTCTGCCGGGAACGTTTAAGAATAAAAAACTGAATCTGACGTTTTCGGGCGCAGAAGAGATTCTGCTGGACGACAAAAAAATTGTTTATGGCGGAAAGTGCCGTCTAAAGGAGGGCAGTCATGCGCTGCGCGACGGGGAAGCCCAAGACAGCGGTGCATACCAGCTTGAGGTGATGTACACGTCGGATATTGCATCTGTGTTTCTGGAAACACAGTCGGGTTCGTTAGAGCAGCTTCATGCCTCAAAAGAAAATTCAGAGTCCGGCAGAATGACCATACTGGATGGCAGGGGACACCGATATTTTGAGGGGGAGATCGAGAATATACACTGCCGCGGCAACTCCTCCTTTGAGGAGACGGACAAGAAATCCTATTTATTAAAATTAAGCAAGAAGGCAGACTTATTTGGCATGGGCGAGACAAAAAAGTGGGTCTTGACGGCAAATGCATTTGACGACACCCTGCTTCGGAATGCGGTGGCATTTTCGATTGCAAAGATGCTTCGGCTGGACTATACGCCGGACGTTCAGTTTGTGGATGTGTATGCGAATGGCAGGTTTCTTGGCAATTATCTGCTCTCAGAAAAGATCGAGATCGGAAAAAATCGAATCAATATCAGCGATCTCGAGAAAGAGACAGAGGTTTTGAATGACAGCCTAAATCCGGATGAGATGGAGTTTTTTATGGAGCCGATGGGGCGGCTTTTTAGCACGAAGGGATACTTGATTGAGAAGGAGCCGGAGGACATCACAGGCGGGTATCTGATGGAGATTGAGACCAGTGACCGTTACGGGTTGGAGGCGAGCGGTTTTCTGACCTCAAGGATGCAGGCAGTAGTGTTTGAGAGCCCGCAGTATGCCTCCCATGAGCAGGTTGCCTATGTGTCAGGACTTTATCAGGACTTTGAGGATGCGGTGTTCTCACAGGATGGATACAGTCCATACACAGGAGCGCACTACAGTGACTATATTGACACAGATTCCTTTGCGCGCAAATATCTGGTCGAAGAGTTGGTCAAGAATCTGGATGCGTCGTATACGAGTCAGTTTTTTTACAAGTACCCAGACAGCGTGAGCAGGAAATTTTATGCGGGACCCTGCTGGGATTACGACAAGTCGATTGCGGCGTCCGGCATCACCAATGACGGCATTGACCTGCATGACCCTGTTGGCTTGTACGCTGCGGTTCAGGAGAAGGATTCTGATCTCTGGTATGCGCTGTATCAGCAGGAGGATTTCAGGCGCATTGCAGCGGGTATTTTTTTCGGTGAGCTGGAACCGCAGATGCGAAAGGAAGCAGAACGTTTGATAGATGGATACAGCAAACAGATCAATGCATCAAATGACTGCAATATGATTCGCTGGAATACCTTTCCACAGACGGTTGGACTGGCAGCGAAGCGGACAATGCATGAGGGAAAGGTGGAGGAGCTGGTCGCGTTTCTGGACAAGCGTCTGGACTTTTTGGGACAGGAGTGGGAGGAGCTGCGGGATGAGTGAATACAGGCATGAGTACAAATATATCTGCTCAGAGCAGCAGCTTGCCCTGATACAGAATAATATACAGGGGCTGATGGAGTGCGATGCCCACGCGGGTGAGGAGAACCAGTATCGGATCCGGAGTCTGTATTTTGATGACTACTGCGATCGCTGCATGAAAGACAATCTAAACGGCAACGACCCAAGAGAAAAGTTCAGGATTCGGATTTATGATCAAAAATTGTCTTATATTCGGCTGGAGCTCAAGCGGAAAGAGCGGGGAAAGACCAAAAAGACTGCCTGTGTCATTGATGAAGCGCTGTGCAGAAGGATTCTTGCCGGACAGCCGCTTGCGATGGATGCCGTCGATGCGCCTGTCTATCGCAAATTCTGTCTGTGGCAGCAGGTCCGGCTGCTTGTGCCAAAGGTCATTGTGGAATATGAGCGGGTGCCGTATATATACAGGGACGGGAATGTTCGGGTGACATTGGACAAGAATATTAGTTCTAGCAGCATGGTGGGGCAGTTTCTGGATACAGACATTGTGACAAGACCCGTGATGCCGCTTGGGCAGCATGTGCTGGAGGTAAAGTTTGATGAGCTGATTCCAGATTTTCTCTACACGGCAGTACAGCTCGAGAAAATGCGCCAGACGACCTATTCAAAATACTATCTGTGCAGAAAGTACAGTTTCGCGGGAGGGAATAGAATATGAGTATCAAGGATGTTCTAAAAAAATCATTTGTCAGCAGTATCAGCATGGCGGAGTTGTCTGTCACGGAAATATTGGTGGTTCTGGGCGTGACGCTGCTGCTGTCTCTGTATATTTTCTTTATCTACAGAATTTTTACGCGAAAGACTTTTTATAATAAGAGCTTTAATATTTCGCTTGCCGCGACAGCGCTGATCACAGCAGCCGTGATTATCACGATACAGTCGAGCATTGTGATCTCGCTCGGTATGGTGGGTGCGCTTTCGATCGTGCGTTTTAGGACAGCAGTCAAGGACCCGCTTGACTTAGTATTTATGTTCTGGTCCTTGGCAGTTGGAATCATCTGCGGTACAGGGTTGTTTGACATTGCTGCGATTTTGTCCATCGTGGTGACTGCCGTGATCTTTATGCTGGACAAAGTTCCTGTCATGCAGGCGCCAATGATTCTGATGGTGCAGGCGGTGTACTGTGATATGGAGAATGAGATCAATGAGATTGTGTCACAGTATACGAAGTATTATAAGGTAAAATCCAGAAACATCACGCCGGAGAGGACGAGCATCGTCATGGAGCTTCGGGTGAAGGACGGCGGCGCGCTGGTGCAGAGCATTGGAAGCCTCGAGGGGATTTTATATGTATCGATGATTGACCATGATGGGGAAGTGACCTTCTGATCCTGGGATATAGCCGGTTATGTGACAGCAGCATGACCGGCTTTCCTGCGTATTGGCGCTTGAGAAAAGGATGCGGTTCGAAGAAGGCTTAACAGAGTACTTGGGCAAGGTTAAGATTTGGGAAAGTGATGCGATAGGATGATGGTTTTGAATGTAAACGATAGAAGCGACTGGCAAAAGAGGCGAGGAATGAGACAGAAGAACAAAAGGAAGATACTGGCTGCCGCGGTATTGACAGTACTGCTTGGCTGCGGGTGCAGCAGTCAGGAACCATTTGCGGGCAAAACAGCCCGTCAGGAAGAAGTTTGGAAGATTACAGATCTCACAGTGAATTATATGCAAAATCCCATAGGGATTGAACAGAATCCGCTCTTCGGATGGCGTATGCAGGCTGAGGGCAGTCATCAGCAGACGGCTTACAGAATCGTTGTGGCAGCATCTGAAGAGCAGTTGGCAGCGGAGGAGTATCTCTGGGACAGCGGCAGGACGGAGTCTGGAATCTCAGCGGCGGTGCCCTATCAGGGGGACAGGCTCTTAGCAGGAACGGGCTATGTGTGGAAGGTGTTCGTCTGGGACGAGGATGGAAATCTGACAGAGAGCATGGATACTGCCGCATTTGAGATGGGGCTGACAGACAATGATTGGAGCGGGGCTTCATGGATCGGAATCAGCGCGCAGCAAAATACAGAGGATGCAGCAAAAGAGGATGCCTGCTATACGATTGCGTATGATGTCCGGCTGGGCAGAACACGCTCTGGCGTGGTGTGGGGAATGGACGCAAACCAGTATGGGGACTATTTCCGGTGTGAGTTTGATACATTGGGCGACACGGTGTCTTTTTCTGTCGTCTCGCTCTCAAATGTGGACGAAGTAACCAGAAACAGCGTTGTCTTGGATGAAAGCTTTTCCAAGGATTTTGGCGAGAAGGAGCATCATGTCCGGCTGGATATCAAAGAGACGGCAGTGGAAGCCAGCATTGACGGCAGATCCGTGTTGCACACAGAGCTTGATCAGTGCAAGGCGCTTGGGAATCTGGGTTTTTGGACGGACAGAGGGGCATACTATGCCTATTACGACAATCTCTGTGTGACGGATGGGCGCACTGGGGAAGTGCTTTTTTTTGAAAATTTTGATGGGGAAGATGATATCAAAACCACGCTGTTTTCTCCGTATCATTTCAAAGTGACAGACGGCTGGTGTGAAGCATCGTCAGGCTTTCTGCTGACGCCCGGGGTGGAGGAACCGGCGCCCATGCTGCGCCGCTTGTTTGAAAAGAAACCAGACAGCCGCGTGACGGCTGCGAGACTCTATGTCTCCGCTCTGGGGGATTATAGAATCTATCTGGATGGGGAGGATGTCAGCGGGGAGTATCTTGCGCCGGGACGGTCAATCTATGACAGGGAGACCTATTATCAGACGTATGACGTCACGGAGATGTTTGCGCAGGAACAAACGCAGCATGTCATTGGCGCCGTTTTGGGACATGGCAGGTATAACAAGGCGAATGCAGACTGGGGAGAGCACATTGCACTGCAGGCAAAGCTCGTATTGCAGTATGACGACCACAGCACACAGATTATTGTCACAGATGACGGCTGGCAGGCTTATGCAGATGGACCCGTCCGGAATGATGATATGTTTCTGGGAGAATACTATGATGCCGCGCGTGAGGAGCCAAACTGGTGCGAGCGCGGATTTGCGGCGGACGGCTGGCAGCAGGCGGAGGTGTTTGCGGAGTATGATTCACTGGAAAAGAGAGCCGGTGAGGCGCCTGCGGTGAGATGTATAGAGACGCGTATGCCGGTCGCGGTGTCGGAGCCGGCAGCAGGTGTGTATGTCTATGACTTTGGACAGAACTTTAATGGAAACTGTCAGATTGTCCTCAGAAATACCGCGGGAAAGCAGGGACAGACTGTCACTCTCCGGTACGCGGAAGCGCTGAATGACAGCAGAATGTCCTGCCGTGATGATGCGGTGGGGATGATTTGGACGCAGAATCTTTATACGGCGAAGAATACGGATTATTACGTGATGAGCGGCGCTGGGGAGGAAATGTATACACCAACGCTGGTGTGCCGCGGATTTCGCTATGTGCAGATTTCCGGGGTGGACGAGGCTTTGCCGATGGAGGATGTCACAGGGCTGGTACTGAGCACACAGAACAAGAGGACAGGGCATTTTACGTGTTCTGATGAGCGGATCAATCAGCTGTATGAGAGCATTTATTGGACGCAGCTGAGCAATTTCCTAGATGTGCCGACAGACTGCCCGCAGCGGGATGAGCGCTTTGGGTGGGCGGGGGATGCGCAGGTATTTGCCCGCACAGCGGCTTACAACGCGGATGTGCACAACTATCTGTCGAAATATGTCAGGATGCTGATTGGCGGTCAGTGTGAAAACGGGGCATTTCCAGAGATCGCACCGAGCGTTCATATGGACAGCGGCGCAAACGGATGGAGTGATGCGGGCATTATTCTTATCTGGGAGCTGTATCAGCAGTATGGAGACCAAAAACTCATTGAGGACAACTTGGACGCAATGTGCAGATATATGGATTATCTTGTGGACACCAGCGAAGATTTTGTGCGCAGACAACACAATTACAGCGATCATAACGCGGTGGCAGGGCTGGATGATGAGATTGCAAATACGGCGCAGTGTGCATATGCAGCAGGACTTTTGTCAAAAATGAGTGCAGATATTGGAGAAAAGGACATTGCCTTAACGTATGAGAAGGTTTACAATCAATATAGGGATGCATGGCAGGAGAATTATATCAATGAGGACGGATCGATCGACTGCTGGCTGCAGTCTGCCTATACATTGGGGCTGGCATATGGTCTGTATCCAGAGGAGCTTGAAGAGAAGGGCGCAGCGTGTCTCAACAATGCAGTGGCGGCAAATGACTATCATCTGAATACAGGGTATGTCGCGACACAGTTTCTGCTGCCAGTGCTGTGCAGATATGGGTATGTGGACACGGCATACCGCATCTTGCAGCAAGATACCTACCCCTCGTGGAATCACATGCTGTCCTATGGGCAGACCACGATCACAGAGGCATGGAATACCTGCTATGACACAGGGAATGGGACGTATGCAGTGAATGGATCGATGAATCATTTCGGGCTTGGCACAGTGGGGCAGTGGCTGTACAGTGATGTGCTGGGCATCAAAAGAGATGTTGACAACCCAGGATATAAACAGTTCTATATCGAACCGCAAGTGGGCGGCGGACTGACATACGTGTCAGGAAGCTACGAGAGCGTATACGGAACGATTGAGAGCGGATGGCATCTGGAAGGCAGCGAGTTGGTATTTCGCTTCGTGATTCCGGCGAATACGACCGCGATAGTCACGCTTCCAGACCCGCAGTATCAGAACATGGTGCTTGCTGCTGGCGAGCATGAATACCGCATTGCCCAGAATGAATGAAAGGATGTAACAAAACGTGGATAACAACAGACAAAAAGGAATACTATATATTGTGGTTCCCTGCTACAATGAGGAGGAAGCCTTAGAGCCTTCGGCGGCAAAGCTTTTGGACAAGCTGCAAGAATTAAAAACGAATGATGTCATCTGTGAGGAGAGCCGGATTGTGTTTGTGGATGACGGCTCTAAGGACAGGACTTGGGACATTATCAAAGGATTGTATGAGGAGCATGAGGAGATCAAGGGACTTCGGTTTGCGCACAACAGAGGGCATCAGAACGCAATCCTTGCAGGGATGATGTACGCTGTCAAATACTGTGATTATACCATCACGATTGATGCCGATTTACAGCAGGATGTGAATGCGATGGAACGCTTTATCAGCGCCTATATGGAGGGGAGCGAGATTGTGTACGGCGTGCGCAACTCAAGGGACACAGACGGATTTTTTAAGAAGCTCACGGCAACCATGTTCTACAAGTCGATGAAAGTGATGGACTGCAACATTTATGAAAACTCTGCGGACTATCGGCTAATGAGCAAAAAGGCGCTGATGGCACTGTCGGAATACGAGGAGGTTAATCTGTTTCTGCGCGGCATTATTCCGGATATCGGTCTCAAATCCTCCGTCGTGCACTTTGAAGTGTTTCCGCGGATGCAGGGGGCGTCGAAGTATTCCTTGTCCAAGATGTTTACGCTGGCTGTGGATGGGATCACCTCCTTTAGCATCAAGCCGATTCGGATGGTATTGATGATGGGGATTTTGGCACTGCTTGTCGGAGTCGGTATGGTGATTCATATTTTTTATGAGTACTATTTTGGCTATACTGTCGGAGGATGGTCCTCTATATTGATGTCGATCTGGGTGCTTGGCGGGGCGATTCTGCTCTCACTTGGTATTATAGGGGAATATGTGGGCAGAAATTATCTGGAGACGAAGCACCGCCCGCGGTATTATTTTTGGGAAATCTTATCGAGAGAAGACTGTGCTGACAAAGATGAATTTGAGAGTGAGTGAAAGGGGAATATTTGGGATGTTAGCAAAAATATGGAATCAGAGGACGAAAGCGTATCTGGTTTACTCGCTCTGCTTTTGGGGATTTATTATTCCAAAGACTTATGATATGTACAAATATGGGTATGTGGCGCTGGGGGGATGGGATGCTGTGACGCAGATGTATCCGGTGATGCTTTATGTGAGCAGGGCGGTTCGGAGGTTTTTTGCGCACGGCGTCATCCCGCTGTTTGAACTGCAGCTTGGAATGGGGGATGATTTGATCACCGCACTCAACTGGCATGGGTTTGGAGAGCCGTTTTATTTGCTGACTGCGTTTGTGCCAGAAGCAGGTCTGCCATTTTTTTATACGTTTCTGTTTTATCTGAGAGTTTATCTGGGCGGAATCACTTTTTTGTGGTTTGTGCGGGAACATAATCGAACACAAACTACAGCCGCCTATGTAATAGGAACATTTGTCTATATCTTTAGCGGATTTACGATGCAGGCAAATATCCATATTATATTTGTTCATGCCATGGTATACACGCCGTTACTCTTGTTGGGGGGTGAACGTATTCTAGCAGGAAAAAGACAGGGAGTTCTTGCGGCGGGAACATTCTTGTTTGCCCTTTCTGGATTTTATTATCTTTATATCGGATCAATCGCATTGGGGGTTTATGTCCTTTACCGCCTTGTCTATATTCGCGCTGGCTTTCAAAAAAGTTTTCTGAAAGTTGTTAGAGTGGCAGCGGAATATATGACAGGACTTTCTCTGGCTGCGTTTCTCTTCGTGCCTGCTGTACTGGGATTTCTTTCGAGCAATCGTGCACATATCCAAACACAGTTTAAATTGTTTGATTCATGGAAAAAAATCAGAAAATTTCTGGTCAATATGTTTTTTCCGCACTCGAATTACCAAGTCTTTTCTGTTGCGGTGATCGGAGTGGTTGTAATGATGCTTGTGCTGTTCTCAAAGAGGCGCAGGACAGAGCGCAGAAATGTCATCACGCTGCTTGTGCTTGCATGGATTCCTGCAGTTAGCTGCGTCATGTCAGGGTTTGGGGAGATTTATGACAGATGGGAGTTGCTTATCGTTTTATATGCTGCCTTTCTGGTCGTCACCTGCTGGGATACTTTGGATGAGTTGAATCTGCTGCAAAAGCTGTTTCCTGCAGTTGTTTATGGTATTTTAGGACTGTGGGGAAAGAAGAGGGATTGGTTTGACACAGAGGCATTCAGAATCATGATGGCATGTTACGGGGTGATCCTGTTATTTTTGATTGTTTTGTATCCACTGACGAAAAAAGCAAAAGGGGAAGAAAAACGCAGATTGTGCAGTCTTGTTTTTTTTGGTGTGATGATTGTGATGATCTGCAAGTCATGGCAGTGCAATTCGATTGACAGGGAAATCTCGTATGTGCAGGAGCGGAATGTGCAGGCTGAACTGATACAGGACAAGAGCATTTACCGTGTCAGTAATGAACGCACGTTTACCGAGCCTAGAAATGGTCAGAATATTGCGCTGATCCAAAATTATAATGGGCTGTCGGAATATTTCAGCATAGAAAACCCAAGTTTTACAAATGCACTTTTGGAGTGGGATGTGAATCCGGATTCATCTATGAATCATATGAATGTGGGACTGGATCAGAGAACGATATTAGAGACGCTCTCGGCTGTGAAGTATATGTTAAAGCGGACAGCATCGAAGGTTCTTGTGCCTTATGGGTATCAAAAGATAAGAGAGACGAAGGATGGGGAATGGTCCTTGTATCAAAACACAAATGCACTGCCTATTTTCTATACATATGATTCTGTGCTTGCAGACGGCACATACGACGGCAGAAACGGGTTTGAGAAACAGCAGATCATGCTGCGGACAGCGGCAGTAAAGGATTATAAGGGACCCCTTCCGAGAGCGGATGCGTCTTTAGGCAGGATGCATCCGCTAGGATACCAGATTGCGAAGATAGAGAAGGGAGAGCTTGTGGATGGTGAATTATGCCTGAAAGCCGGCGCCGTGCTGACGTTGAAGGCAGTATTGGCGACGCAGGGAGAAAACTATGTTTCCTTTGACGATGTGGCTTTAAAGGGCAGTTTTTCCGTGGAACTTCCGGGGGAGAACAGACTTAAGGAGGCGAATATTTCTGAGGACTTTTACAACGGGAATGCCGGAGTCAACATGGGGGCAGTATCGTCTGGTGCGGAGCAGGAGATTGTGATTTCTTTTCATAAAAAAGAAAAATTTCCGTTGGATCATTTGAAATTGTATGCCTATGACTTTGCTGACTTTAGAGCTTGTTTAAAGGAGCGCCGCAGAACGCCTGTTACAGGTATTGCGATGACAAATAACAAACTGGGGTGCGAGGTGTCTGCTGTCAAGCCGCAAATTTTATGTATGGCGGTTCCGTACAGCAAAGGATGGAGTGCATATGTGGACGGCAAGCGGGTTAAGATTTATCAGATAAATGATATGTTTATGGGCATTGAGCTTCCGAAAGGAGTACACCATATAGAGTTTTGCTATTTTACATATGGATTAAAGGCGGGATTATTTATAACACTGACAACAGTACTTATAATTTTGTTTGTTTTCGTGAAAAATAAGTGTTGGCATCAGCGAAAAATTAGTTTACAATCAATATAAAAAGACATGGAGAGACAGAGGGCGGATCAATCATGAAAAAGAACAGCAAATATGATAAAATTATCATTGGTGCAGGACTGTATGGGCTGTATGCCGCACATTTTTGCGCAAAGCGGGGACAGCGTGTGCTGGTGCTTGAGTGCGAGGCTGCGCCGTTTCAGCGGGCGACGTACATCAACCAGGCAAGGGTGCATCAGGGGTATCACTATCCAAGATCGCTCTCGACCGCGATGAAGTCCGCTGGCTATTTTGCGCGCTTTAATGAGGATTATGGGTTCTGTGTCAACCGCGAATTTCAGAAGGTGTATGCGACGTCGAGTGAGTATTCATGGTCGGATGGGGCGCAGTTCAAAAAATTCTGTGAGGCGGCACAGATCCCGTGCGAGGAGCTTCATCCGGGAAAATTCTTCAAGGAGGGCATGTGTGACGGTGCGTTTCTCACGCGGGAGTACACGTATGATGCTTTTATTCTGAGAGATTATTTTATGGAAAAGCTGCAGGAGATGGGGATGCTTGCGGAGGTTCATTTCGGTGCAGCAATAAATCGCATCGAGATGCAGGAGGATATCTATGCGCTGTATGTTACAGAAGCGGGTGAGACAGCCGAGTACAGTTCCGATTTTGTGCTAAATGCCACGTATGCATCGACAAACCAGATTTTAGACATGTTAGGCTATGATAAGTTTGGCATTAAATATGAGCTGTGCGAGATTATTCTCTGCGATGTCAATGAGACATTGAAGGAATATGGATTTACGGTGATGGACGGTCCGTTTTTCTCGATCATGCCGTTTGGCAAGACAGGGCTGCACTCGCTCACGTCGGTGACGTTCACGCCGCACGCGACAAGCTATGACGAGGTGCCTGTGTTTCCGTGTCAGGCGGACAGCGGGGGGACGTGCAGCGGCAGACATCTTGGCAACTGCAATCTCTGTCAGGCGAAGCCGCGCTCAGCATTTCCTTATATGGCGAACCTTGCGCGCAAGTATCTGCGGGAGGAGTACGCATTTACGTACAAAGATTCGCTGTTTTCGATGAAACCGATTTTGATGAGTTCAGAGATTGATGATTCGAGACCAACAGTTGTTCGGACATATACGACAAATCCTACGTTTGTCGGAGTTTTGTCGGGAAAGATCAATACCGTATACGACCTAGATGATATATTGGAAGGGGCATAACACATGACAAACAAGGAAAAAAATTTTATGTCTGCGGTGCTTTATGTGCACAACGATGCGGCGTCGGTCGGAACGTTTCTGCATACGGTGATGACAGCGCTGGAGGAACATTTTGAGCACTCGGAGATCATCTGTGTGAATGACCATTCGCAGGACGACAGCGTCGAGATCATACGCGAGATCAGCAGACATGCCAGCAGCGCGACGATCACCGTGCTGAACATGAGCTATTTTCACGGGGTGGAGACGGCGATGAATGCGGGCATGGATTTGGCAATCGGGGATTTTGTGCTGGAGTTTGACGCCTGTGTCCCGGATTTTGCGGCATCGGTGATCTTTAGCGTCTATCGGAAATCTCTTGAGGGATATGATATCGTGAGCGCTTCTCCAGACAGGCGGCAGCGGTTGACATCGAGCATGTTCTATCGTGTGTTTAACAGGTTTACAGACTTTTCGTACCAGCTTGGAACTGAGCGATTCCGGGTGCTGAGCCGCAGGGTGATCAACCGGATCAGCAGCATGAATAAATCTGTCCCGTACCGCAAGGCGGTGTATGCAAACTGCGGGCTGAAGACAGCGAATATCCGCTATGAGGCAGCAGATGCCCGAGCGGCAAAAGAGGACCGGGCAGAGCGCAAGTACCGAACAGACCTTGCGGTCAATAGTATGATACTGTTCACAGAGCTCGGCTATCGGTTTGCGGTGACGATGACTGTACTCATGATGGCGGTCGCAGTGCTGGTCGCTTTGTATTCCGCAGTCGTGTATTTGTTCAGCACGCCGGTAGCGGGGTGGACGACGACGATATTTTTTATGTCGTTTGCCTTTTTTGGGCTGTTTGGCATTCTGACGATTATCATCAAATATTTGCAGATTTTGGTGGATTTGGTTTTCCGGCGCAAGAAATACAGCTTTGAGAGCATAGAAAAAATGTAAATAAATATAGATAGAAAGATGGAGGGGTATTATGGTAGCATTGGTTGGTTATTCTGGATTTGTAGGAAGCAATCTTTATTCGAGGGCGAGAAACCGCATCAAAGGAGTGTTTAATTCACAAAATATAGAGCGGGCATACGGGCTGGAACCAGAGGTGCTCATCTATGCGGGGGTGCGCGCGGAGAAGTATCTTGCAAACAGTGCGCCGGAGCGGGATCTGGAGCAGATTCTGGAGGCGGAGGCAAACATCAAAGCGATCAATCCGCAGCGGCTTGTGCTGATCTCCACGATAGATGTCTATAAAAATCCCGTGGGGGTGGATGAGACGGACTCTGTGTTTTCCGATGGGAAGGGCGGGGCAGGCAACGGCATCAATCCCTATGGATTAAATCGGTATTATCTTGAGGCGTGGGTGAGAAAGCATTATCCGAATGCGCTGATCATCAGGCTTCCGGGTCTTTACGGATACAATCTCAAGAAAAATTTTATTTATGACTATATGAACGTGATCCCGACAATGTTGAAAAAGGAAAAGTATCAAGAGCTCAAAGTGCTTGAGAAGGCGGGGGACGGCATCATGCTCGACGACTGTTATGAGGCAGCGGGCAATGGATTCTACAAATGCAGGAAGCTGGATAAGGAAAAGAGGGAGCTTTTAAAGAAAAAGTTTAAGAAGCTTGGTTTCACGGCGCTTAATTTTACCGACAGCCGCAGCACCTTCCAGTTTTATTCCTTAGGGCGGCTTTGGGAGGATATCCAGACGGCGCTCAACGAGGAAATCACGCTGTTAAATATCGCCACAGAGCCGGTTTCTGCCGCGGAGCTGTACAAGGCGCTGACAGGAGAAGTTTTTAAAAATGAATTGAAGGGTGTCCCTGCAAAGTATGATTTCAGAACTACATACGCGTCGAAATTTGGCGGCAAGGACGGTTATATTTATGATAAGGAAGCAGTGCTGAAAGATGTCAAAATGTTTGTGGAGCACATGATCAAAGAGGGAGAACAGCGATGAAGCTTTCGATATCCAATATTGCATGGACTGCCGCAGAGGATGCACAGGTCTATGCGCTGATGCGAAAATATGGCTATACAGGACTAGAGATTGCGCCGACACGCTTTTTTGAGACTGCGCCATATGAAAATTTGGACGCGGCACGCACATGGCAGCGGACGTTTGCAGCCGAGGAAGGTTTTTCGATTCCGTCCATGCAGTCGATCTGGTTTGGCAGGACGGAGAAGCTTTTTGCGGACGAGGTACAGCGGGAGACGCTTTTTATGTATACGAAAAAGGCAGTTGATTTCGCAAGCGCGGTTCAGTGCGCGCATCTCGTGTTTGGCAGTCCGAAAAACAGAGTGCTCCCAGACCCGGCAGACCGCGCGCTGTGGCAGCAGGGAGTGGACTTTTTCAGGCGGATTGGCAGCTATGCAGCGTCGCAGAAAACTGTGATCGGCATGGAGGCAAACCCAAGAATTTATCAGACGAACTACATCACTACGACGAAGGAAGCAATACAGCTCATTCGCGAAGCAGCGTCTGACGGCTTCCGGCTCAATCTCGATGTCGGAACAATGCTCGAAAACAAAGAGCATATCGAAGTGCTCGAGGGCAGCGCTGCGCTGATCAGCCATGTGCATCTCAGCGAGCCATTTTTAAAACCCATTGGACGCCATCGTGAGCGGAGAGCGTTTCATGGAGAACTGGCTGCTTTTCTGAGAGAGCAGGGCTATCAGGGCTATGTGTCCGTGGAGATGGGGAAATCCGAGGATGGTATAGATCGAATTGCGCTGCTGGACGAGATCCTGGCGTATGGAAAGGAGATGTTTGCATGATCTATGGAGGAAGAATGGGCGTTCCCGCTTTTGCATATGAGGAGTATGCACCAAAGGCAAAGGACTATGTGGTGCTGATTCCTGTGATTAATGAGGGAGAGCGCATCTTAAAAGAACTTTACCGCGCGTATAAGCATCAGATCGCGGATTATGCGGACCTCGTGATCTGTGACGGCGGTTCGACGGACGGCAGCACGCAGGAGCGCAAGTTAAGAAAGCTGCGGGTCAACACGCTGCTCGTCAAGAAGGACAAGGGAAAGCAGGGCGCCCAGCTGCGCATGGGCATTTACTGGGCGCTCAGGAGAGGATACAAAGGCATTATCACCATAGATGGGAATTACAAGGACAGCATCGAGGATGTTCCGCGCTTTATACAAAAGCTGGAAGAAGGGTATGACTTTGTGCAGGGGTCTCGGTTTATCAAGGGAGGAAGAGCAGTCAACACGCCGATTAGCAGACTGCTTGCGGTGCGCCTGCTTCATGCGCCTGTGATATCGCTGACCGCAGGACAGCGGTTTACGGACACGACCAATGCTTATCGGGCATACTCGGCAAGGTATCTGCAAGACGAGCGTGTGGCGCCGTTTCGCGACGTCTTTATGACGTATGAGCTACTTGCGTATCTGTCTGTCAGAGCGACGCAGCTTGGCTACAGGGCATGTGAGATTCCTGTGATGCGGGTGTATCCCAAAAATGGAAAGGTGCCTACCAAGATCAGCTTTTTCAAGGGAAACAGTGATTTGATTAAGATTTTGTTCAGAAATTACCGCGGGGCGTACAACCCGGATTTTTGACAAAGAATGCGGAACATGATATAATGCAGGGTATTGGCAGATGATTTGAGGGAGTAAAATGGAGAACGTCAGAAGGAAAAACAAAATGATAGAGACGTACAGCATTCTGATTATTGATATCCTGAGCGCTGTCGTCTCCTATGCTTTGGCATTGTTCATTCGATTCAATATCATTCATTATGAGAATTATCCAAAGCAGTTTCACCTTATGGTGGGGGCATATATTGTTGTTTTGTGCCTTCTTTATAATATGTTTCTCGATGCCAACAGAAATTTTTTTACAAGAGGGTATTATCAGGAATTTTACTATACGGTACGATACACCGTGATTATCGTCATGGGACTGGTGCTGGTGCTGTATCTCACGCAGCAGTCCTATGCGTTTTCGCGCTCTGTATACGTTTTTTTTGCAGTTTTAAATATTGGCATAGCCTATGTGCTGCATATGGTTTTTAAGAAGGCGATGTGGAAATATTACCGGAAGAGTACGAGTGCCGAGAAGATGCTGGTGATTGCGCTGGACAGTATGGCGGAGGAGCTTCTGGGAAATCTCATCAAGCGCAAAGAGTGGTATTATGATATCACGGCGGCGGTGATCTATGATACAGACAAAAAGGGCAGTACGATTCGTGAGGTTCCGATTGTGGCGTCGAAGGAGAATCTTTACGAGACGGTCATTCAGATGACCGTGGACGAGGTGTTTATTTGTCTGCCGGGTATTTCCATCACGGAGATTCGCGACATGGTTTGCAGATTTGAGGAGATGGGGCTTACATGCCACTATAATGTAGACCTTTTTAACCGTGCGAATCCCAACACTTATGTGCAGCAGATGGCAGGATACAGCGTGATTTCCTTTGCATTGAACACGATGGATTCGAGGCGGCTTCTAATCAAGCGGTTTGTGGATATTATTGGGGCGCTTGTCGGGCTTGCGGCAACGGCTGTGCTCACGCCCTTTGTGGCGCTTGCGATTCGTCTGGACTCGCCTGGACCGGTCTTTTTCTCACAGACGCGCATCGGCAAAAATGGGCGGCGCTTTAAAATCTGGAAGTTCCGTTCGATGTATACGGACGCAGAGGCGCGCAAGAAGGAGCTGGAGGCTCAAAACGAAGTGAAGGGGCTGATGTTCAAGATGGAGGATGATCCGCGCATCACGAAGGTCGGCAGATTTCTTAGAAAGACGAGTCTTGACGAGACACCGCAGTTTTTGAATATTTTAGTCGGGGATATGAGTCTGGTCGGCACGCGCCCGCCGACAGAGGACGAGTTTGAACAGTACAATGGGTATTACAGACGGCGCATGAGTATCACGCCGGGGCTTACAGGTATGTGGCAGGTCAGCGGCAGGAGTGACATACAGGACTTTGAGGAGATAGTGAAGCTTGATTTAGAGTATATTGATAACTGGTCCTTAGGGCTTGATATCAAAATTTTGTTTATGACGGTTTTTACCGTTTTGGGAAGAAAGGGTTCGAGGTAGCGTGTCAGAACTACAGTATTGTGAGATCTTAAAGACGAATATCAATGTGACGAACATGGCAGATACACTGGACTATCTTGACAGCCATCTCGATGCGCTGCGGGACAGTTATATCTGTGTTGCCAATGTGCACACAACAGTGATGGCGTATGAGGATAAATCCTATCGAAAGATACAAAACAGTGCGGCGATGGCGCTGCCTGACGGAGCGCCGCTGTCTGTCTACAGCAGGCGTGTAGGTTTTCGCCAGGCACAGCGGGTCACAGGACCGGATCTGATGACAGAATTGTTTCTGAGGGCGCCGCAAAATGGATACCGTCATTTTTTCTATGGATCTACGCCGCAGACGTTGGAAGCAATGCGGGTAGCGCTCCGGCGGGATTATCCGGGGGTGGTGATCGCGGGCATGTACGCGCCGCCGTTTCGACCGCTCACGCAGGAGGAGGACAGGGAGGTGAC
>CAMWJQ010000025.1 GCA_947174615.1 uncultured Lachnospiraceae bacterium | reverse complement strand
GCGCGTCGATCTTGATGCTTGGGTTGTTGCAGGCAGAGCTAGGGGATATCATCCTGCGCGAGATCCGCGTGGTGGAGCTGGTGATTTTTATGCTCTCACTGTTCATTCTCAGGAAATTCAAGGTTAGCGCCATCACGATTATTTTGGGAAGCGGTGTAGTGGGAACCGTTGTATATACCCTGATGGGCACGGTGGGGTGAGAACTGGTACGCACAATTTTGATTGCTATGTATAAATTCCGCCGAAAAATTCCATACTGAATTTAGAGGAGGAACAGCCATGACAGGGAGTATCAATCAGATTTTTAATCAAAAGGCTTATTACGAAATCCGCTTGGAGAGCATTGGCGGACTGGGCGCAAATTTGTGTGGAAAAATGATAGGGGAACTGGCTGTAAGATATTTAAATCTCAACAGCGCAGGCTTTTCTAGTTATGGTTCCGAGAAAACAGGGACGCCTGTAAAGGGGTATATCCGTTTTTGTCCCCCGGAACAGGAGATTCGGGTACATTCACCTGTTGTCAGTCCTGATTTGCTCGTGATCTTTCATCAGGCGCTGATGCGCGATGAGAATACATGGAAGGGATGCAGTGCACAGACACGGGTAATCGTTGCGTCCGATCACGGGCAGGAGGAGATGATGGGGAATTTGCCGGAAACCATCGGGGACTGTTATGTGGTTGATGCAAGGCAGATTGCAATGGAGACAAAATCAAGAATCAATGTAGTTATGCTCGGAGCAATGGCAAAAGTGATGGGTTTTGTCAGTCAGGAGAATGCTAGACAGATTTGCACGGACAGCCTGGGCAGAAAGTATCCGGCAGCGCTTGAGAACAACTTAAGGGGGCTTGATCGGGGCTATGCCAAGGTGCGGCAGTTGTCCAAGGCGGAGATTGCGCTTTTTAAGAGCAGGCTTCAGGAGGAAAAGGAGCCGGACGGCGCTGGCAGCACGCAGGAATGGGGTTATGTGACAGCGCCGGCTGGCGGTGTGAATCCGCGGTTTGGCAGTACTGTGACAGCAGATTTGTCCCCTTCGCGGCAGGGATATCTTCCGGTATTTATCAAAGAGCGGTGCATCAACTGCGGACTGTGCGATTCCACATGCCCGGATATGGTGTTCCAGTTTGCCGAGGGCGAGTTCAAAGGCAGAAAAATGATGGTCAACCGAGGGCTTGACTACTATCACTGCAAGGGCTGCATGCGCTGTGTGGACGTGTGTCCGGTCAACGCACTGGTGCGCGGCGTCGAGGCAGAGCACGCGGATAAGCAGTACTTTCTGCCCAATCAGGATATGCTGCGCGCACCGGATTATTATGTGAAAACCGGACCGGATGGTTATATTACCTCGGAATCGTACTTGACAGAAAAAAGGATAGAAGGGGGAGAGGTCTAATGGAAAAGCAGGTAATCGAGTACGCAGGGGGCAATGAGATTGCGGCAGTTGCGATCAAACAGATCGGATATGATCTAATGGGGTATTATCCAATCACACCCTCCACCCAGATTGCGGAAAACCTGGATGATATGCGCGCCAGAGGCGAGACCGATCTCATCATGATCGCTGCGGAGGGCGAGCACAGTGCAGCGGGCATCTGCTATGGCGCGGCTGTCGGCGGCGGCAGGGTAATCAATGCCACCAGCGCAAATGGTCTGCTGTATGCCCTGGAGCAGTTTCCGGTCCAGTCTGGCACCCGATATCCGATGGTTATGAATGTGGCATGCAGGACAGTCTCTGGTCCTTTGTCGATCAAGGGGGACCACAGTGACATTATGTATTTATTAAATGCGGGATGGCCGATTTTGTTTGCGCATACGGTTCAGCAGGTGTATGATTTTAATATTATCGCACTGCGGCTGGCAGAGCAGGTGCGGCTTCCGGTGGTGGTTGCGTATGATGGCTTTTTTACCAGCCATCAGAAGCGGCGCTGCCTGCGGTTTGAGAAGGATGAGACGGTGCGGCAGTTTATCGGACCCAAAAAAGACCCGTATCCTTTTCTGGATTTGTCAAATCCCATCACAGTTGGCTCTTATATGAATGAACCGGATTTGATGAATAACCGCTATCAGCTTCATTTGGCCATGCAGCAGGCAGACGAGGTGCTGCCAAAGCTGTTTGCTGAGTATGGCGTGCTCTCCGGCAGGGAGTACTGCAAGGCGGAAGGCTACCAATGCGAGGACGCACAGGAGCTGTTAGTACTTTTGGGGTCCTCGTATGAGACGGCAAAGGAGGGCGTGGACAGCCTCCGCAAAAAGGGGAGAAAGGCGGGCATCGTGACGCTGAATGTCCTGCGTCCGTTTCCTGAAAAGGCGTTGTATGATGCCTGTGCGGCAGCAGACGCGATATTGATCGCAGACAGGCAGGACAGCTATGGGGCAGGGGGCGGCAATCTCTCTCTGGAGGTCCGCGCCATGATGCAGAAGTTTGGCGGCAGGGCGAAGCTCAAGAGCCGTGTCTATGGACTGGGCGGCAGGGATTTCTTCGCAGAGGATGTGGAGAAGCTGCTTGACATGGTATCGGATGCAAAAGCGCCAGACTTTGATTACTATGGCGTGACACCGGGCGCCGTGCAGGAAACGATGGACAAAGGTCCCTTTTTTGCCCCTGTCACAGCGGAGAGGACGAATGTTGGCGCGACACAGATTCAGCGGGATTTGACAGGAGCGGTGCAGGTGAAGGGCGGCAGCCTGAATGCAACCGCCGCCGTGCCAAAGCGTCTGGCGCCCGGACATGGTGCGTGTCCCGGCTGCGGGATTCCTGTCAACCTCAATCTGCTCTCGAGAGCAATCGAGGACCCGGTTGTATTTCTGTTTCAGACAGGCTGCGGCATGATTGTCACGACGCCGTACCCGCGCACAAGCTTTAAGGTGCCCTATCTCCACAATCTGTTTCAAAACGGCGCTGCCACGCTCAGCGGTCTGGCAGAAATCTGTTATAGAAAACAGAAAAAAGGCGAGATTCCGCAGGGCGATCTCATCTTTGTCATGGTCAGCGGGGACGGCGGCATGGATATCGGGATGGGTTCAGCGCTTGGAACGGCGCTCAGGGGGCATCGGCTATTGATCTTTGAGTATGATAACGGCGGCTATATGAACACGGGATATCAGTTGTCTTACTCGACGCCAAAGGGCGCAAGAAGTTCGACATCGCACGTCGGTGTGAATCAGTATGGAAAGACCTTTTTCCATAAAGACATGCCTCGTATCATGGCTGCGACGGGCATTCCCTATATTGCCACGGCTGCGGAATCCAACCCGACAGATTTCATCAAGAAGGCAGCAAAGGCAGCGTACTATTCCAAGACGGAAGGGACTGCCTATCTCAAGGCGCTGTCGGCGTGTCCGCTGAATTGGAATGATAATCCGTCAACGGAGCGAAAAGTGATTGAGGCGGGCGTGAACTGCTGCTATTTTCCGCTGTATGAGATAGAGCAGGGAAAGACGCGCCTGAGCTATGAGCCGGACGCATCAGGCAAGAAGATTCCTGTATCGGAATGGCTTGCGATGATGGGACGCACCAAACATCTGTGTGGCGACGCCTATAAGGAAGTTGTTGAGAGTCTGCAGAATGAGGTAGACAGAAGATACCAGCGGCTGAAAAATGAGGCTGGCTTGGAGCATGCAGTTTAGGCAGATTTGATTTGAAAGGAGACTATGGAAATGGATCAGAGCGTATTTGTAAAAAGTAACGAGGCAGTGTTATATCTGGTGTCCGGCAAAAAGGACGCAGTGAATCTCCCGATATTGGACAGCGCAGCATCAGAGGGGGCAGGCGAAAAGCATCTGCCAGTCGTGGAGTGCAGCGGCAGAAATATTACAGTGAAGGTCGGCAGTGTGGCACACCCGATGTCGGAGGAGCACAGCATTGACTGGGTTTTCCTTGAGACAAAGAAGGGCGGTCAGATTGTGAAGCTCTCCCCGCAGGACGAGCCAGTGGCGCATTTTGTGCTGTCAGAGCAGGACGAGGCATGTGCCGCGTATGCATACTGCAACCTTCATGGCTTCTGGAAAACAGAAATATAACAAACAAGAGTTTATACAAAGGATGTGTGAGGACAAAAATATGGCACAGAATGCAAAAGAAAACCTGATTACTCAGCCACCGGCGCGCAGCTTGTTCTTCTTTGCACTGCCGATGATTATCGGGAATTTATTTCAACAGTTTTATAACATGGCAGATTCCATCATTGTTGGCAATCTGGTGGGAGAGGATGCGCTTGCGGCAGTGGGGGCATCTTATTCCTTTACGACGGTGTTCATTATGATTGCGATTGGCGGAGGTATCGGCGCGTCCGTGCTTGCCAGCCAGTATCTTGGCGCGGGGCATTACAAGGAGATGAAAAGCTCGGTGTACACGTTTTTCATCACGTTTGCGGTGTTTAGTACGCTGCTGGCAGTGCTGGGATTTTTTGTGAATCCAATCGTACTTCGACTGTTAAAAACGCCAGAAAATATTATGCCTGATGCCGTAGAATATCTTCAGATTTATTTTGCGGGGCTGCCGTTCATGTTTTTGTACAATATTTTGTCGGCGGACTTTAACGCGCTTGGCAGATCTAAAATTCCGCTGTTTTTGCTGGTTTTTTCTTCTATATTGAATATTGTTCTGGATTTCTGGATGGTGGGCGGTCTGGGCATGGGGGTTTCCGGTGCGGCAGTTGCGACGGTAATCGCGCAGGGGATTGCAGCAGTCATTTCGTTTGTAATTCTCATGCGGCTGCTCTCGACCTACTCGGTAGATGGGCGGGTGGAGCGGTTTCGCAGGGATATGTTTATCACTGGGGTGAAGATTGCAGTGCCCTCCATCGTGCAGCAGTCGATTGTGAGTATCGGTATGCTGCTGACGCAGTCTGCGGTCAACCAGTTTGGGTCGTCGGCGCTCGCGGGATACTCGGCTGGTATGCGGCTGGAATCGTTCTGCATCGTGCCGATGATCGCAACGGGCAATGCGATGTCCACATTTACCGCGCAGAATCTTGGCGCGGGAAAGCCAGAGCGTGTGCATCAGGGATATCATGCAGCGTATGGCATTATCATTGGCTTTGGCGTGGTTTTGATACTGGTTTCACAGCTTTTTTACCGTCCAGTGCTGTCGGTTTTTGTGGAGCAGGGGGAGTCGGCAGTGGCGTTTGAGACGGGGACTGCCTATTTCCAGTTTATCGGTCTGTTTTTTTCTTTTCTGGGGTTTAAGGCGATCACAGACGGGATTCTGAGAGGCGCAGGGGATATTAAGGTGTACATGCTCGCCAATCTCATCAACCTGGCGATCCGTGTCCTTGTGGCACAGCTCTGCTCTCCGCTGTGGGGAATCCAGTTTATCTGGTATGCAGTCCCGATGGGGTGGGCGGTGAATTATCTGATCTCGTACTGCTGGTACCGGACGGGGCACTGGAAGAAGAACCGGCTGGTATAAATGCGTAAGGATTTGGTGCGCTTTCGGCAAATCCTTTGTTTACAGGCGCCGGATATAATGCTAGAATGATGTTAAGAACCGCATTGCGAACAAGGGGAGGAGCTATGAGAAAAATCTTGAACTATGTGGTGTTGGCAGTCCTGTTTCCAGCGCTGCTGCTTTCCACTGTATTATTGGCATATCTGCACTTTTTTGCCCCCGGGGACAACAATCTCTCCGGGAAGTGGACAGCGGCGCTTGACATGACGGATCAGGCGGCTGTCACTGCATTTAGCTGGTTACAGGAAATAGAAGGAATCTCTGTCTCGATGCAGGAGGTAGAGGCGTCGATGGGGGATTTAACGATTGAAGTGAATATGATTTTTGAAGAGACTGCCCGGTCAAAGGGGACTTTTGAAAGTCGTGTGACGCCGGAAAGCTATGAGACATGCAGTCAGGCTGCCTATGAGGCATTTGCCGTAATGTTTCGGGAAGCTGTTTCTGAGAGGCTTCAGATGGCAGGCTATGATGGACGCACAGACCAGGAGGCTGTCGAAGCGCTTGTGACGGAGACATTTGGGATGTCTACGGTTTCTTATTTGATGTCCAGTGTTCCGAAACTTCTGCCTTCCTTGGAGGAGTTACAGGCGCAGTATGACGGCAGCGGCACGTATCAAACCGCAGAAGGGACTTTGACAAGGCAGTTTGATGGGGGCGAAGCTGCTGCAAAAGCAGAGTACTATGTCCGAAAAGATGCCAGTCTGATTTTGACTGGAGAGCGTGATGCAGCTTCGCAGGGCTATTTGGCGAGACAATATCCTATAATTTATACATTGCAGTAAAAAGGGAGCAGCGTGAAAAAGAGCGTATCACAATCCTGATTGCTACGTCTGCAAAAGCAGGCAGAGGGGAGTTTGAATGAAAAAATATTCACAGAAAATGAGTTCTTTTATAGTGGCTGTAGTACTGGTGTGCGCCATTCTGCCTTTTCGGGCAGAGGCAAGTTATGAGATTCCCGGAATCTGTCAGGTGCAGACGGATACCAATGCCGCAGGCGTTGTAAAAACGTTAGACTACGGCTACACCAATAATACATATATCTCTCTCCGGGACGCAGCCATGATACTCAAAGATACGGACAAAGTGTTTTCGCTGGAAATTACAAAGAATGCCGTTTCAATGAATCTGGGAACTGCCTACACGCCCGTGGGGGCAGAGAATGCGCCGTGGGAGAGCAGCGAAAATCCGGATCTTGCCCTGCGCCGCAATGAATTTCAGGTAAACGGGCAAAAAGTGTATTACTATACAATGATATGCGCATTGCCTTCTGGCGGTTATGACTGCTTTATCATGGCTGCAGATCTGGCGATGATTTTGGATGCGGACATTGTGGTTCCAAGTACAGGAGGTTTGCAGATCAATACACAGACCCCCTTTGCTGTTGCGCCTGCTGTGTTAGAACAGGCAGGGTATTTTTATGGCGTCAACAGTGTGCTGGCGGGGGATGCCACGACCGGGGAGATTTACTATCAGTATCAGTCGGACACGGCGTATCCGATTGCCAGCACATCGAAGCTGATGACATGCCTTTTGACAATGGAGGCAATCGCGGCAGGGCAGATTGCTGCGGATCAAACAGTCTTTGTCTCGGAGACGGCTCAGGCATTGTCTGTTTCGGGAGACGGTGTGATTCCCTTTGAGGCGGGGCAGCAGATTACAGTGCAGGAGCTTTTGCTGGGGGCGCTTCTGCCCTCCAGCAATGAGTGCGCGCTGTGTCTGGCTGAGACAATCGACGGTTCTGAGGAAGCGTTTGTCCGGCGCATGAATCAGAAGGCGCAGGATTTGGGGCTTTCGCAGGCTGTCTTTTACAACAGTCATGGTCTGCCTGCCTTCACGCAGGACCCCGTGCCGTCAAAGCGCCAGAACCGCATGAGTGCAAAGGATATGTTTCGGATGGTGTCCTATCTTCTGAAGGTTTATCCTCAGATTAAGGAGATTACGTCGCTGCAGGAGGCGACGCTGCCTTCCCTGAATCTTGAAGTGCGCAACTTGAATCCGCTTCTGCGCAATATGTCCCAAGTTACTGGATTAAAAACCGGAACGACCAACAAATCCGGCGCTTGTCTGGTCACGTCTCTTGCCGCGGACGATGGGGTACTCACGCATGACTTGGTGGTGGTGGTTCTGGGGACAGAGGATTCCATCGAAAGAGGACGTGTGTCTGGATTGCTGGCTCGGTATGCCTTGCAGGCTTTTTCGTCCGGTATAGAGGAGTCTGCCGCTGAAAATGTGCCGGGAGCGCTGCCGACACATGCAGGGGCAGCGGTGGATTGGCTTCTGCAAGCCGCAAAAAGCGGCAGCCGATCCTGATCGATCGGAATCAATGCGTCTGCAAAAGCAGACAGGAGTTCGTGTGTTTTGTAGATTGGAGTGGTAAGAGCATGGAAGAAATCAATATTTTATCGAAAATAGAAGAAAATGTCGCAAAGGTGATGGTCGGGAAATCAAAGGTGACAAAGCTTCTTCTGGCATCGCTTGCGGCGGGCGGGCATGTCTTGCTGGAGGATGTGCCGGGAACGGGCAAGACAGTGCTTGCGCGGTCTCTTGCAAAGTCGATGGGCTGTGCATTTAACCGCGTGCAGTTTACGCCGGACCTGCTGCCGAGTGATGTGACAGGGCTGTCATTTTTTAATCAGGAGAGAGGGGCGTTCACCTTCAAGGAAGGACCCGTATTCACCAATATTCTGCTGGCAGATGAGATTAACCGCGCGACGCCGCGAACACAGTCAAGCCTGCTGGAGTGCATGGCGGAGGGGCAGGTGACAGTGGACGGGGAGACCAGGGTGCTTGCAGCGCCGTTTTTTGTCATCGCAACGCAGAATCCCGTGGAGACGATTGGATGTTTTCCCCTGCCGGAGGCACAGCTTGACCGTTTTATCATGAAGATTCCAATGGGCGCATTGAGCGCGTCGGAAGAACGCCAGATGCTCGACCGTTTTATTAATGCAGAACCACTGGCGGAGCTTGACACTGTATGCAGTGCAGCGGAGATTCGAAAATTACAGGCTGCATGCCGCGAGGTCTATGTGCATGAGGACCTGCGGGAGTATCTTGTGAAGTTGGTACAGGCGACCCGAAAAAACAGATCGGGTGTCAGTCCGCGCGGAACGCTTGCACTGCTGCGCGCCGCGCAGGGATATGCGCTGGTGCAGGGGCGAACGTATGCAGTGCCAGAGGATTTCAAAGAGATTGCACCCTATGTCCTGTGCCACCGCCTGATTGGCGAGTATGATGACACACAGAAAGCCGCAGTGGTCATGGGAATCCTGAATCAAATAGAAGTGCCGACAGAAGATTGGAAAGCGAAGAGATGATCATCATTTTATTGTTAGGAATGCTGGCTGTCAGTGCCTTGTGGGAAATCTGTTATAAGCGCTGGTGGTCAAAGGAGATTACTGTGAGGCTTTGGTTTGAGACAGATGCTGTCTATGCAGGGCAGGAGACAAAGCTTTACGAGATGATTGAAAATAGAAAAGCAATGCCCGTTCCAGTCCTTGAGGTGGGATTTCATACGAGGAAGGAGCTTGTTTTTGTGGATGTGGACAATACGAATGTCAGTGATTACTGCTACAAAAGAGATGTTTTCTCAGTGCTTGGCAGGCAGAAGATTACGCGAGAGCTGCCTGTGCGCTGTACAAAACGCGGAAAGTACATTGCAAGTGATGCGGACATCATGACACATACACTCTTATACCGCAAGCGCTACAGCAAGGGGATCGGGACAGAGGCAGTCCTCTATGTGTATCCTAAAATGACAGATGTGTCGGAAATTATGACTGTCTGTGAGTCAATGCTTGGAACGTTGCAATGTGCGAAACGGCTTTATGAGGACCCGTTTGCATTCCGATCGATTCGGGACTATACGATGGACGACCCGATGAAGAGCATCAACTGGAAGGCGAGTGCCCGGACGGGCTCCCTGATGGTCAATACATTTGATTCTGTGCGCTCGCAGAAGGCAATGATTTTTCTGGATGTCGAGGACAGGGGCATTCTTCGGCATGAGGATTTGGTGGAGGAGAGCATCGCGCTGGCGGCGACGATGGTGCGCCGTCTGTACAGACAGCATACAGAAGTTGGTTTTGCATATAATGGGGACAGCGGACAGGTCTTTTTGCCCGAACATAACAGAGGAAACCTGATTAACTTTGAACGTATGCTTGCAGAGTATGACAAAGAGGCGGCGGCGGAGGCATTTGACCAGCTCATTCAGAGGCTGTTTGCAGATACCTTTGTAAAAAGACCACTCTCTGCAGATACGCTGTGCCTGTTTATCACAAAAAACTTGGATGAGCCGCTTTTTGAGCAGATACGGACAGCTGTCGGCGAGCAGCAGACCTTGATAGTGGTTCCTGTCTACAGCGGGGAAAAAGTTGTTTGGAACAGCGCTTCCATCAAGAGCAGGGATCATGTTCAAGTCCTAGTGAAAGAGGTGGGCAGAGAATGAATCTAAATAAATGTTTAAAAGTAATGGAATATATCCATGCGACACTTCATTTTGCCGTTTTGATTCCGTTAGTCTATGCGGCGGCAGAGATGTCTGATCCTGCAGGGACAGGGCTGTTTTACCTGAAATGTCTGTTGATCGCAGTTCCTGTAGCGCTGACAGATGTTGCTGTGAGACGCACGAAGAACCTCGTTACATATGTTTTGAGCTGCGCCGCAGTAGCTGCAGGATTGGCTGGAATTATGAGTCTTTTTTTGTATATCCGTGTGGGAGCGGGGAATCTGGCATTCGCACAGCGCTGTTACTTCGGAGGGATATTGCTGGAGACACTCATTCTTGCCGGGATGCGGTTTTACAACCGGGTGAAGGAGGCGGCGCGGGAGCGGGAGGACCCGCTTGCTGGCAGAGAGCCGGGAATGCTGAATTGTCCGGCGCTTTCGCATGTGTGGTATTTTGCTGTTTTTTATCTGCTGGGACTCTGCACAGATTCTAAGATGCTGTGTGACATTACATTTGGCAGTACGATTGTCTATACATTTGTGGCGCTTGCCTATGAATATCTTTGTGCAGTAAGGCATTACCTCGAGCTGAATAAGCGCACAAAGGGAATCTCCGGCAGACGTCTTTATGGGATTGGGCTATCTATGCTGTTGCTGTTTGCTGTTTTGTTATTGGCAGGGATGCTTCCGTCAGTCTTTTTGAGAAAGCAGCGCAGGTACACGAACTTTCGGGACTGGTTTGGTGAAGTGAAGCTTGCGCCCTTCGAATATGAGGGAATGGGAGGTTTTGAGACGCCAATGCAGGGAGGAGGCGGCATGATGGAACTGCTTGGCGTCGGTGAGCCGGCGCCTGAGCCGTCAATGCTGATGAATGTGGTATTCTGGATAATGGGAGCGGTCTGTGTCCTCGTTTTTTGCTATGGTGTGTTCCTGTTGATCAGGCAGGTGCTGAGAGATTTTCGAAACGGGCAGGACGAGAATGGTGATGTGATTGAAGAACTCAAAGACGAGCTGCCATATAAAGAAGAAATTTTACATAAGAAGGGATACCGCGGCATGGAGAGTGAGGCGGAGCGCATCCGCCGCAGATACCGCAGAATGATACGAAAACACCGAAAAGAACGCCCCGCGCCCTATGAATCTCCCGCAGAAATAGAAGCCTGTGCCGGATTGGCAGACAATGAGGAGATGCAGCAGCTTCATGTGGAGTATGAGGCAGTGCGCTATGGAAAAATGTAGAAATGAGAAGAATCTTGATAGAACGGCTTGCGCAAAGTAAAAAATTAGATTATGATGTAACTATTGACCCTGCGGAAATGATGTGTATTTGAGATTGGTTGCGAAAGAGGTTATAGAATGAATCGTAAGAAAAAAAGAGGCGGCACTGAAGTCGCGTTTCGCCCACAGACCATTATAGAGGCAAGATATGATCTGGACAGGCGGCAGAATGACATTCTCGATATTCTGCTTGGGATTGTCGGTGAGGGGGATGACACGGAGGAAAATACGCGTTATGAGATTAATATTGGGGATGTAAAGCATCTCTATAATCTTCAGGATGAATCCAATGCGTACAGTTATCTCCAAAAAGCAGTGAAAAAATTTGAAGGGCTTGGTTTCCGGCTGAAAGAGGATGAGGGGACAGATATTTACTATCCGTGGTTTAGTAAGATCAAATACCAGAAAAAGCGCGGGGACGAGAATCGGAGCAAGATTGTGCTGGATCTTCACCCGGAAGTCAAGGAAATGATCATGTCTGCCAAACAGGGAGCGTATTATCGGATTGAGTACCCGTTGAATCTCACGAAGAAATATTCTAAGAGGCTTTATTACCTTCTGAAAGATAAGGAAACGTTCAATGGCGGCGTTTTTGTGGTATCCTTTGACGAGCTTAGAAAGATGATGAAGATTCCGGAGTCCTATGCAAACGGGAATGTGAAGCGCGAAATTCTTGATAAGCCCTATGAGGAAATTAACGGCAACACAGATATCTCCTTCGAATATGAGCTGATCAGCGAGAAGCTGCCAAGCGGGCAGCATGGCATCAGTGCAGTGCGCTTTAAAGTAAAGCGGGTCAAGCGCAACAGCACAATCGTTGAGTACGAGACGATTGAGAAAAATGGGGAGGCTGTACCCACGACAGAGGAGGAACAGGAGATTATTGATCTTTTCGACTGCAGTATCAAGGAGGCAAGAGATATCCTGCGCACTGCAAAGGCAAACGACCGCACCCATGAACAACTGACAGAAATATTATCCTACACATTGAAAAAGCAGGTGGAAAACAAAGTCGGCTATGCACTTACAATCCTTAAAAATGGATATAATGAGCCGTCAAAGCTGGGAGGCAGGCAGACGGGTTCTGCATGGAATAACAAAGAGCTGGATACAGCATACGCTCAGATGAACTTTGAAGATCTCGAGAAGCAGTTATTGTCTAATTAAACTTTTGTTGAATTAAGTTGTAATAAAGATAGAAATGAGGGTAAAGGTGGAGCGTATACAGGCAGTAAATATCACAAGCGCATATGGCAGAAGACACGTACTCTGCGGCGTGAATCTCTCGGCAGACGCCGGTCAATGTGTCGGCATTGTGGGGACAAACGGCTGTGGGAAGTCCACACTCCTCAACATTCTCTCTGGTCTGCGTAAGGCGGACAGTGGAGAAATTTATTTTGATGGAAACAAGGCACACGGCAGGCAGCCGTTTGTGCAGTATGTGGGGTATGTTCCGCAGGAAAATAACCTGATACCAGAGCTGAGTGTGATGGACAATCTGCGCCTGTGGTACAGTGATGCCGGCGCGCTGAGACAGTCCATGGAGCAAGGCTTTCTGAAGATGCTCGGAATCGGCAGTATGTGCCGGATGTGCGCCGGAAAGCTGTCCGGCGGCATGAAAAAGCGTGTCAGTATCGGATGTGCGCTGGCGGGCAATCCGCCGATCTTAATCTTAGATGAGCCAGATGCGGCGCTTGACCTGCCGGGAAAAGCGGAGATTAGAAGGTATCTTGGCATGTATAAACAGATGGGAGGGACGATTCTCATCGCCACGCACGACGAGGCAGACTTGGAGTTGTGTGACCGCATCTATGCGCTGAACCGAGGAGTGTGCACGGAGATTGATCAGTCCCTGCGCGGGGAGGCGTTGTTGCGCGCGATATGCTGACGAAGGGAATGATATGGGGAGCGTATAACATATAAATGAAGAGAGTGCTTGTTTTTAGGATTGTTTTAGATAAGAGGAGTATATAGTAAGTGGAAGAAAATAATAGAGAAAATGATGATAGAGAAAATATTAATAGAGAAGATATTAATAGAGAAAATGATAATACAGAAAATGATAATACAGAAAATGCCATTACAGAACAAACAGGCAGCGGTGGAATGCTGTACAGCACAGAGCCGCAGCCACAAGAGGAGATATACGAAACCTCGGCAGTGTATGGTACAAAGATAGAGCCGGCGCAGGTATCACAGCCTATTACGCCGGAATCAGAAACGCCGCAGTCACTGCCCGTACAGCAGTCAGAAGCGCCGGAATCAGAAGCGCCGCAGTCACTGCCCGTACAACAGTCAGAAGCGCCGCAGTCACTACCTGTGCAGCTGTCAAAGGCGCCAGCGTCAGTAGAAGTACAGATGCAGTCAGAATCCGCGCAACAGCCAGATGCGCCAGAATCGACACACCACCAGATTCAGGCAGCAAGCCCCATCAATCCGAATTGGTCTGTGCCGCCGCAAGGCTCGTTTTACCAGCAGGGCAGCGGTCAGCCATTGAACAATCCTCCCATGGGGTATGGTCCGGTGCAGACACCGCCGCCGATACAGGGTGCGCCCGCGCCAAGACCAATCAAGCGCAGAACAGGGCTGTTAGCCGGTATTCTCTGTGCGGCGGCAGTAGTCATTGTCATTGTGGTGGGCGTCCTGCTGTCGAAGTCACTCTTTGGCGGCAGCGATGCAAAAGCCCAGTTGGCAAAAGGTTTTGTAAATATGGCAAAGGAGATGGCGGCATATCACAGCTTAGCAGCGGAGGATGTCGGACTGGCGGCGTTTCATAAGATGAAGGCAGAGCAGCCAATTCATACAAACATAGATGTGTCCTTCACCGATCCAAATGCAAAAGGCAGTTTCAGCAGTCTGGATCTTGAGATTGATGCGGTCTCAGATTATAAGAAAAAGATGGGCGAGTATAAGGTAAGCGCGGGTACTTATGGCATTGATATGAGTATTGGACATATTGTTGCCGCGGATAATACATTGTATATTTCTGTACCCATTGTTTTTAAGGATAAGGTTTACAGTCTTGATTTGTCCAATCTGGGAAAGGACTTTAACAATTCAGCATGGTCTGAGCTGCTCGGTGGGAAACTTCCGGAAGAGTACGCGGTTACTTTGTTCGACAGTCCTGATACGGCAGGAAACATCAAGGATGCCGGAATGGACAGCGAATGGTACAGGATTATAAGCAAGCATGGCAGAACCGTTGCAAATGCCATGACCTTTGAAACGATTAAGGACAAGAAAACATTCACATTGGATGGCGCCGATACAGCGTATGGCGGCGTGCGGATCACTGTGGACAAAGATGCATACAATGAGGCGGCAGAAGGAATATGCGAAGATATTCTCGCCAGTGATTTTTATAGGGAATCCAAAAAGGGCTATCAGAATATTTATGGCATCAGCTACGGCGAGGATATGGATAAGATGGTCGAATATATATTCGATATTCGTTTTGAGCAGGATTTGATGCTTGACTTTTATCTTGATAAAAAGGGGCGCATTGTCAATATTTCTACACCTGAGGACATGGCTGTTTCGGGCGAGCATTCGGGTGTGGATTCCATGGCGGTCGATATTGACTTTTCAGGCGTTGAGCGTGCGCTGGATAGCATTGACGGCGGCGTCTACATGCAGGCTGGTGATGAGATTATCTATATGGGAATCTTGAGAAGTGCAGAAATCACAGGCGAGTATTACACGGAAGATCTGATATTCAGCATTCAGGAGGATGACAGCGACGAGGAGATCGCCTTCTGGTATACAAATCAGTGGGGATATGAGGACCATACTTTTGATTTGCAAATGGGGCTGGTGGCGGATGACGAGCAGATCGGACTGCGGGCGGACGGCTCTTTTGCGGACATTGTAAAGGGCAAGGGCTATACGTTTCACATTGATCATGCAGCAGTTTTTTCAGAAGAGGAGGATTTGCTGCTGATGACGGGTTCCATTACGACGGAACAGACACAAAACAAGATTGAAGTGCCAAAGGAAGCTGAGAATTTTCTTGAGATGACCGCAAAAGACATTCAGGAATTATTCTACGGCGCACTGTTTTAAGCATATGAGTCAAAATAAAAATCAAATTTGGATACAACTGGAATACAAGAGGGCGGCAGTCATGCTGCCCTTGATTTTAAAGCGGGCAATCATACTGGCGCTTGTGTGTCTGGCAGCAGGTATGATTGTTTTTGGTGCAATCGCCGTGCAGCAGCAAGGGCACGGGGAAACAAAGCTCAAGGTTGGTTATACGGCGCCGTCAAATCAGCTTGCGGATTTGGCAGTTTCGTATGTACAGAGTATGGAATCCATCCAAAGCATCTGTAGTCTGGAGGCAGTTACGGAGTCAGAGGGAAGACGGTGTTTGGAAAATGGGGAGCTTTCTGCATGGATTGTTCTGCCAGAGGACTTTATCCATGAAATTTTGTCGGGAAGCAATGCGCCTGCCACCATGTATTTGCGGGAAGACACAGGCAGCGCTGGCGGCGTGGGTGCGGTGGGCAGCATCCTTTTTGAAGAGCTTGCCACGGCAGGAATGGGGATGCTTGGCACGGCACAGGCTGAAATCTATGCGGTGGCGGATATTTTCGAGGAGCTGACGCCGGAGGCAGTCACCGACAGTCTTTTGCAGACAGTGTATGATGCGGTCAATTTTTTTAATCTGCGGACTGTCGCAGGGAGGGAGAAGGTATTTCAGACAAAAACGCTTTCATTGACGGGAAATGACACAGTAGCGGTCTATTATGGAAGTGCGGTTCTGACGGTTTATCTATTGTTTGCAGGACTCTTTTTCGGGGATTACTGCAAGCGGAGCAGCGTGCAGCAGACGATGGCAGCCGCGCGCTTGGGTGTGGGATATATGCAGCAGCTTGGCGCCAGATGCCAAGCGGGTATTTGGCTGCTGTTTGTCGTAGTACTGCTGCCTTGTCCTGTGCTTTTGATACCGCAGGTGCATGAGGCGCTGACAGTGAAAGTAACTATGCAAGGCATGATTTTGCTGCTTTTTATTCTTGCGTATGTGATAGTGTATGATATGATGGTTTACCAGCTCATTGAGAAGCGGGAGTCTGCGCTGGTGGTGTTTGGTGTGCTGGCTGCGCTGCAGGCGTATCTGTCCGGCTGCATCATTCCATCCGTGCTGCTGCCAGAGGCTGTTCAGGCTGTGGGCAGTGTGCTTCCGGCAGCGATGATCAAGCAAGGACTTACTGTCTGGTTTACGGGGGAAACGCAGGCGTTTTATCGGAGTGCACGGGGACTTTGGCTGTGGGGAATGGTATTTTCTCTGGTAACGGCGCTGTCTATGTATACCGATGCGCGCGGAAAAATATTTGTTCTTTACAGGCGGAAATCTGCACAAATCCGTGTTCCCTCACTTGGTATGGTGCTGCTGCGCCGCCTTTTGCACAGAAAAAGTATGTGGGTCAGCCTGGCTGCGCTCGCGGTGTTGTCAGCTGTAATCATTCAGGTGGAACAACATTCAGAGACACAGTTAAAGGCAGCGGTCTGTGATGAATCGGGAATATTTTGGACACTGCTTGAGTCGTATGACGGGCTTGTGCAGTTTGAGCGGTACGAGAGCGATGAGGCAGTCCGGCGCGCGGTGCAGAAAGGGGATGCGGAATGCGGTTATATTCTTTCAAAAACGCTGGCGGCAAATCTCGTTGCCGGGCACGCAAATCGGGAATTTCTGGTCTATCAGAGCGCGGATGCGGTGGCAGTGCCTGTGGTGAATGAAATTTT
>CAMWJQ010000024.1 GCA_947174615.1 uncultured Lachnospiraceae bacterium | reverse complement strand
GGAAAAAGCTTTGAAATCTGCGCCAAACAGGCAGGCGTAGAAGTGTACGGAGCGGAGCGCTTTGCCGTAGGAAACAAGACACCTGAAAAAGCAGTTCGGATTTCTGTAACAACCCCTCCGTCTTTGGAAGTTCTGACGGATGGCGCAAATCGGTTGAAGGAGGCGCTGGAAAGATATGATACCACAATTCTAATGAATCTTCAGCATCTGCCCATATCTGCATACCGTCCTTAAGATATGGTTTTTCATATTTAAGAGGTTTATCTATTGTCAAAGCATTTAAGGCACATTCAGGGGGAGTTTTTACTCCCTTATTTTTTTGTCTGTGTTCATATTTTAGATTTTTGGACATATATTGAGGTATGGACTACCAGACAAAAGGGGGAATGCAGTGTGGCAGCAGAGAACAGAATTTTGCAGTTTTTTCCGCAGCGACTGAGGGGAGACTGGGAGAGATGCGGATTGGATTTTAGACAGATACAGGAAATCAGGCTGCGGGTCAATCAGCCAGTCAAGGTGTTTTGCGGCAAAGAACGCACACTGCCATTTCAGTATGGCGAGCGGGAAATGGAAGAACTGTTTCGATATCTGTGCCATGATTCTGTGTATGCTTATGAGGAGGAGCGCAAGCAGGGCTATATTATGGTTGAGGGAGGACACCGTATCGGTATTACGGGAGAACTTACGACAGCGGAGAATGGACGATATATCGCAAAATACATCCGTTATATGAATATCAGACTAGCGCATGAGCAGAAAGAGATTGCGGGAAAGATTATCAAGTATCTGTATCATGCCAGAGAGAGGACACCGTTAAACACTTTGATTATCTCGCCGCCAGGTGTCGGCAAAACAACACTGCTCAGAGATACCATACGTCTATTATCAAATGGGACATCAGAGTATCAAGGATGCAATGTCGGCGTCATTGACGAGAGAGGTGAGATAGCAGGGGCTTACAGAGGAAGCGCTATGTTGGATTGTGGAGTGAGAACAGATGTTATTACAGGCGGCGACAAGCAACAGGGAATTTCCATACTGGTGCGGACTTTTGCACCACGCGTGATTGCGATTGATGAGATTGGCAGAAGTGCGGACGCGGAGGCAATTCTTCACGCTGGTGTGAGCGGATGCAGGATTCTGGCAACTGTGCATGGAACGTCCATCGAGGATGTTAGAAATAAGACTGAGATGGAGAAGATTCTTCATTTGGGGCTGATTGAACGATTCGTTGTGCTGTCCATGAATGAGAGAATGGACAGGTATTATGAAATCTATGACAGGGAGGGAAACAGCTTATGTGGCAGAAGTTTATTGCAGGCGCCTGCGTGATGACAGGTGCACTCGGATTTGGATGGTCGCTCTGCGGGGAGATGAACCATGATATTGCGCTCTTAAAACAACAGAAGCAGATTCTATTGTATATGATCGGAGAGATTACCTATCTGCATAGACCAATGGAAGAGATTTTTGACTTGATCGCACAAAAGGCGGAACCGCCGTATAATGTGTTTCTTGCGGAGATCGCACAGAGAATGAAAGAGCGGGATGGTAAGTCTCTGATACAACTGTGGAATGAGGCAGTCCACGACAGGCAGGACAAAACAGAGCTTTCACAGACAGGAAAAGTATATCTGTTAAAGATGGGAAACTGCTTTGAATACGAGGGGGAGCAGCTTCAGGCAGAGGCGCTGGGACTGTTTGGGACAGAGCTGGACAGTGAGATAGACAGGCTTACGGCAAAAAAGAATGAGAACAGCAGGCTGATCAAGGCACTTAGCACGCTTACAGGAATCTTGTGCATAATTTTGTTTTTGTGATAAACAGTGGAAATGGGGATGAAAATGGAAGTCAGTCTGATATTTAAGATCGCGGCAGTTGGTATCCTGATCACAATATTGGGTCAGGTATTGAAGCACAGCGGCAGGGAGGAACATGCATTTCTGATCAGTCTTGCAGGTTTGGTGCTGGTGCTTTCGTGGATTGTACCATATATATACCAGTTGTTTGAAATGATACAGGATTTATTTGCTCTGTGACAGAGGTGAGAAAAATGGAGGCATTGGATGATACAGATTTGTGTGCTTGCCATAGCAGGATTGTTTGCAGCGCTGATCATTAAGAAAGACAAGCCGGAGTTTGCGGTGTTGATCATTATGCTTGTGAGCTTTTTTATCGCGATACGGATTTTGACCGTATTGGGTAATGCTGTGGAGGAACTGGAGAGCTGGGAGTCAATACTGGGCGGAAATATTGCATACATATCACTGTTGTTAAAAATTATCGGTATCACCTATGTGTGTGATTTTGCGGCAAATTTGTGCAAAGATTCGGGATATGCAGCGCTCAGCAATCATATAGAGCTTTTTGGCAAGGTTGCAATTATGATGGCAGGTTTTCCGATTATAAGGATTATGATAGACATGTTAGAGGGAATGATGCGATGAGTCAGGAGATGAGTTTATGGCAGGAATTGGATATTCTCCCGGATCTAAGTGTGCTGGACAATCTTCTGAAAGATTTGCTTCCGGGGAGAACGGCGGACTCTATGGACTTTATAGAGGATGTATTAAAAGGTAACTGGGCTCTGGACCCAGCGCTGTTCTGGCGGTATATTGCGGGAACGATAACAGGAGTTTTTGATGATTGGAGACGGCTGTTTGTCTCTGTGCTGGTGTTGTTTATCTTGGTAGCGCTGGTGAGCAATCTAATGTCAGCGCTCAAGAATGAAGGGGCGGCGAAGGCGGCGAAGACGTTTTTTATTGTTTGTCAGCTAGTGGTTTTGATCGATGCGTTTCATGAGGTGCTTGGGATTGTCGAGGAGGCGATGATGCGTATGATTGAATTTCTGAAACTGATGATTCCTGCCTATATGATCTGTATTGCGGCGGCTGGGTCTGGTTTGACAGCACTGATCTTTTATAAGCTGCTCTTGGGGTTTCTGTGTCTTATTGAGGGAATTGTGGCAGCTTCACTGACGACGGTAGTCGAGGGTTATGTGATGTTGGGCGTGGTGGAGAGTGTATGGGGAGAGGAACGATTTAAGGGATTAATGGATCTCATCAAGAAGGGGCTGCAGTGGGTGCTGAAGATGATGATTGTCGTCATGTCAGGAAGCAGCATTCTGCAAGTGATAATAACACCTGTTGTTGATAAGACGAACAATGCGGTGATACAAAAAACAGCAGGTGCTATTCCGGGAATCGGCGATGTCATAGAATCTGTGTCCAGTGTGACGCTGGCATCGGCAATCGCAGTCAAAAACAGTCTGGGCGTACTGATCTTAGTGGCATTAATACTGCTCATAGCGGCACCAGTCATCAAATCCTTTATGATACTTCTCATTATTCGTGTGAGTGGCGCACTGGGGAGTATTTGTGGGGAGAAACAGATGATGAAGTGTGTGGAGTATATATCAGAGGCAGGATTTATGCTGCTTCGAATTTTAATAACAGTCACTACGTTATTTTTTGTGACAATAGCAGTTGTTACGAATGCAACAAGTTAGGAGGCGTTATGGAGCATTTGGCTATGGAGGTCCGGCGGCTTATGTACACAGTGATTTGTTTTCAGTGTCTGATACAGCTTACAGAGGGGAGCGCTTACCAAAAATATCTTAAGTTATTTTCTTATCTTCTGACGATGTGTATCTGCTGCAATGTGATCTTTTCTTTTGCGGGACAGGTTGAAAATCAGTTTTCGGAAGCAGACCAGCTCTATAAGCGCTGGGAGAAGGAGTGGAGAGCGATGACGGAGGCAGACCGGATTGATGAGGGGGAGATCTATTATAAGAAGTTGTGGGAGGATGAGATTATAGGTAATGCACACGAGGAGTATGACAGAAGAAATGGAGGTGGCGAAGATGTTCGAGCGGATACAGGAGGGGCTTCAAGCGCTGATTAGTGGCGGAAAAGGTGGGAGAAAGCGGCCAACCAAGGAGACAATGCTTATTCTTTTTCTCAGCGGCATCTTAATCTATGTCATTTTGCTGCCGACAGGAAATAACAACATTAGTTCTCCTTCTAAGAGTAAACAGCGTGTGGAAAATACAGATACAGCGGCAATAGAGCACACAAATGGAAACGGACAGAACATGGGAATCATGGACGAATACAGAAGAGGACTTGAGCAGGAGCTGGAGGACTTTCTGTCCAGCGTCGCGGGCGTCGGGGAGGTAAAAGTACTGATTTATATAAAAAATTCGCAGGAGTACATTGTGGAGAAAGATGTTCCTGTATCCAATGCGACAAATGGAGAGAGCAGTGAGATGCGCAAGGAAGAGTCTACAGTGTACACCGTCAATGAGAACGGCAGTGAGGTGCCCTTTATCGCGCAGACCATACGACCGGCAATCGACGGCGTTGTGATATCAGCCAAAGGCGCTGCGGATGAGAACATCCGGCTTCAAATTGTCAAACTTGTGATGGCATTGTATGGCGTGGAGGCAAACAAGGTTGAAGTCCTTTTGATGAGATAATGAAAATTTTTCAAAATATATGTCTAAGAGCAGCATGGGGTGAATAAGATAGAAGTAGCAAAGAGAAGCAATAGGAAGGATATGGTTTGGTGAAAAAAATATTAAGAAAGAACCAGATTATGATTACGGCGCTGGCAGTGATGATAGCAGTAGCAGGTTATCTCAACTTTGCCGGCACCAAGATTGGAGAAGAGGATTTTATCTCTGTGGACGGAAGCAGCAGTGAGCTTACATATGAGATCTCTGACGAAGATATGTATGCCATATCGCTTAGGGAAGATACTGATGGGACCATCAAAGATTATGCGTCTGCAGCAGGAGCTGACACAGACATAGCGAGTCTGGACTCCGATGACACAACAATTACAGAAAATTATCTAAACAACGGCATGGATACCACGTCAGACAGCGCGCTGACTGCTGCGGGGGTCGAACTACAGGCGTCGGATGATGCGGCAGACGGAACCCTTGCGTCAAACACTGATGAGGCAGGCGCCACAGTGATAGAGCAGGAAATTCCGGGCGAGGCAGTGTTTACCAGCGCTTCTGGTGTGTCAACCTTAGCGGGCGCAAAGCTGTTAAAGGAGCAGACGAGGGCGCAAAATAAGGAATCACTCATGGAGATTATCCAGAATGAGGACTTGACAGAGGAGGCAAAAAAGGAAGCTGTGAGCAGCATGATCACCCTCACAGAGACCGCGCAGAAGGAGTCTGATGCGCAGATGCTTCTTGAGGCAAAGGGCTTTACGCAGACTGTGGTAAGCATCAGCGGTGATTCCGCAGATGTCATGGTGGAGGCTGGAAATCTCACAGAGGCACAGACTGCTCAGATTATAGACATTGTGCAGAGAAAGACCGCAATCTCACCAGAAAATATTATTATAACAGTATCTGGCGTGGAATAAATGAAGAAACAGAAATTGATAGACTTTGCCACCCGGTTATGCTATACTGAATAGCAGTACAAACGCGGGCACCCGAAGCAAAATTACCAGCATAACTGACGGGTGCCCAAATTGATATAGAATGAAAATGGACGGAGGAACAATCAGTGAGTAATATTGCAGAGGAAATCAACAGGAGAAGGACGTTTGCCATCATATCGCATCCAGATGCGGGCAAGACGACCCTGACGGAGAAATTTTTATTGTATGGAGGTGCCATTAACCTTGCAGGGAGCGTCAAGGGAAAGGCAACTGCAAGACATGCAGTGTCTGACTGGATGGAGATTGAAAAAGAGAGAGGTATCTCAGTAACATCCTCTGTGTTACAGTTTGATTATGATGGATATTGTATCAATATTCTGGATACACCGGGACATCAGGATTTCTCGGAGGATACGTACAGAACACTCATGGCAGCCGATTCGGCAGTTATGGTAATTGATGCATCAAAGGGCGTCGAGGCACAGACGCGGAAGCTTTTCAAGGTATGCGGTATGAGGGGCATACCGATTTTTACGTTTATCAATAAGATGGACAGGGATGCCAACGATACATTTGAGCTGCTTGATGAGATTGAGAAGGAGCTTGGCATTGCGACATGCCCGGTCAACTGGCCGATCGGTTCTGGAAAACGCTTCAAAGGGGTCTACGACAGACATGGGAATCATGTGCTGATCTATTCTGATACGCAGAAGGGTACAAAGGAGGGGGAGACGACCATCATTTCAATGGAGGATGAGGCGCAGCTTCTGGAGAACATTGGCGATGAGGCACTTTCACTGCTGCGCGATGAGATCGAGCTTCTCGATGGTGCCAGCGCAGAGTTTGACATTGAGGAAGTGCGCAGGGGGAAACTTACGCCTGTATTTTTTGGTTCAGCGCTGACAAACTTTGGGGTGGAAGTCTTTTTGCAGAACTTTTTAAAGATGGCTACAACACCACTGCCAAGAATCTCTCAGGGTGAGACGATCGATCCAGTAGATCATGAGTTCTCGGCATTTGTATTTAAGATACAGGCAAATATGAACAAAGCGCACCGCGACAGGGTGGCGTTTATGCGCATCTGTTCAGGAAAATTTGATGCCAGCGCAGAGGTGCGCCATGTGCAGGGCGGGAAGGTGATGCGTCTCTCCCAGCCGCAGCAGATTATGGCGGATGAGCGCAAAATATTGAGCGAAGCGTATGCGGGGGATATCATCGGCGTGTTTGATCCAGGAATTTTTTCAATTGGCGATACAGTCTGTGCGCCCAAAAATGATATCTGCTATGAGGGGATACCAACCTTTGCGCCGGAACACTTTGCAAGGGTGCGGCAGATGGACACCATGAAGAGAAAACAGTTTATCAAGGGCGTTAATCAGATTGCTCAGGAGGGTGCAATTCAAATTTTTCAGGAATTTAATACAGGTATGGAGGAGATTATCGTGGGCGTGGTTGGCGTCTTGCAGTTCGATGTGCTCAAATACCGTCTGGAAAATGAGTATAATGTCGAGATCAAACTCGAACCGCTTCCATATGAGTATATCCGCTGGATTGAAAATAAGGATGAGGTTGACCTGAATAGGCTTGCAGGAACCTCAGATATGAAAAAGATACAGGATTTGAAGGGAAATCCGCTGCTTTTGTTTATCAATCAGTGGAGTATCGGCATGACTGTTGACCGCAATAAAGGGCTGGTGCTCTCAGAGTTTGGCAGAAATTAGAATCAAATAGGGGAATGTAAAAAATTCATGAGAAGAGGGATGGTGTGCTGGGCAGTTCTGGTATGCAGTGTGACAATGCTGGTACAGGGCTGTACCTTTCAGGAAAAGTTGCAGTATTTTCTACAGGGGCAGAAGGAGTCTGGGCAGTCTGATGAGTCTGATGAGTATCTTGAAAATATAGAAGAGAGGTCCTATGAACCCGATCTGCCCAAGGAGGACAAGCCAGAACAGGCGCGCAGGGAAGTGTCAGATCTTTACTACGCATATCATTGTCTGGATGAAGGAAAACAAAAGATTTACCTTGAAATGTATGACGCATTGTCCGGCATGAAGAGCGGCGTACCGCTTTCGACGGTGGACAAGTCTGTGCTGGATATCGTGTTTGCCTGCGTGATGAACGACCACCCGGAGCTGTTTCATGTGGAGGGATATCAATACACTGAATATACTCTTGGCAATACCACAACAGGGATCACCTTCAGCGGGACCTATTCCATGACCAGCGCACAGATACAACAGGCGGCACAGAGCATTGAGCACAAGCTTGAAGCATGTTTTCAGGATGTGCCGCTGAATGAGGATGAATACAGCACTGTCAAGTATTTATATGAGTGGCTGATCAACAACACGGAATACGATAAAACAGTGGAAAATAATCAAAATATTTGTTCTGTGTTCTTGGAGGGGCGCTCTGTGTGTCAAGGATATGCAAAAGCGATGCAGTATATGCTGCAGCGGGCCGGTATCCAATGCCTGCTGGTGACAGGATTTACAAACGGTGAACGTCACGGCTGGAATCTGGTGCGGGTGAACGGTGCATATTATTATCTGGACCCGACTTGGGGGGATGCGTCTTATGCCTCCGGCGGAGCAGGGAGTACCGCAGAAGGCTTTGCCCCAGCCATTAATTATGATTATTTTCTGGTGACGACAGACGAGATTACACGGACGCATTCGATTGAGAAGGCGGTGGAGCTGCCACAGTGCACAGCGGTTGACGACAATTATTTTGTTCGTGAAGGTTTGTATTTCGAAGGCTATGATGAGGGGAAATTCGCCGCGATTCTTGACAGTGAAGCCGTGGAGGCACAGGGGTGTGTAACCGTCAAGTGTGACAGCATGGAAACATATACACAGATGGTACAGATATTGATTGATTCTCAGAAGATTTTTGACTTCGTAGACAAGCGAGGGGAAAGCATCGCCTATACCTCCAATGACCAGCAGCGGACAATCAGCTTTTGGAACCTGTAGCATATGAATGGAATAGCAAATAGTGGGAAACGATAGTTATAATATCATTTATACATCACGAATTTCTGCTTTGCAAAGTTTCGGTATGATGATATAATGAAATATACGATGTAGAAATGGATACAGGAGGTTTAGAGCATGGAAACAGAGAAGAACGGTTACGCATTTAATAATGAAGAGTTTGGCACAGTAAAGATTGCAAATGATGTGGTTGCCATGATTGCAGGGCTGGCTGCAACAGAGGTGGACGGCGTGGGTGCTATGGTCGGAAATATCACAAATGAGCTGATGGGCAAGGTCGGTATGAAGAAACAGACCAAAGGCGTGAAGGTTGACATTCTTGACGGGAATGTGTCTGTGGAGCTTGCAGTTACAATGGAATACGGTTTTAATATCCCAACAACCTGCAATAGAGTACAGGAAAAGGTAAAGAATGCGATTGAGACAATGACAGGCTTTAAAGTTTCAGATGTGAATATCAGGATTGTTGGCATTAAAATGGCATCGGAGAAATAGATGGATGAGCAGAAGAGAGCTTAGGGAACATATATTTAAATTTTTATTTAGAATCGAATTTAATGACAGAGAGGAAATGCCCGAGCAGGAACAGTTCTTTTTTGAGACGTTAGAGATGGAGGCAGCGGAACATCAGACAGTCAAGATCAAGGATGACGATGCTGCGTACATTTCGAATAAGAGCAATAGGATTATTGAGAAGCTTGATGAAATTGACGCGATGATCAACAAACAGGCAAAGGGATGGACAACACAGAGAATGGGCAAGGTCGATCTCACAATCCTGCGGCTTGCCGTCTATGAGATTGTTTTTGACGAGGATGTCCCGACAGGGGTTGCGATCAACGAGGCAGTTGAACTTGCCAAACGCTTTGGACAGGAAGAGTCCTCAGGTTTTGTCAATGGGGTTCTGGCAAAATTTGCACCTGTTTCATAGAGAAATGGTTACAATCGCTGTATGTACGGAGGTACATTTGTGAGACAGAATGTATATACGGTTGCCCAGATTAATTCCTACATTAAGAATATGTTTACGCAGGATTATATGCTGAGGTTCGTCATGGTCAAGGGCGAGATCAGCAACTGCAAGTATCACTCATCCGGGCATATTTATTTTACATTAAAGGATGCAAAAGGAGTAATAGCGTGTGTTATGTTTGCCGGCAATCGCACCGGACTTTCCTTTCGATTAGAGGAAGGGCAGATGGTGGTGGTTGGCGGTACGATTGACGTGTATGAGCGTGATGGCAAATATCAGCTCTATGCGAAACAAATCACACTGGACGGCGCCGGCGTACTCTATGAAAAGTTTGATCGTATGAAGCGTAAGCTTGAGGAGATGGGGATGTTTGCGCTGGAGTACAAACAGCCAATACCCAAATACATCAGGACACTGGGCGTAGTGACGGCGCCTACAGGAGCGGCAGTGCGCGATATTATCAATATCGCATCAAGACGCAATCCCTATATACAGATCATTCTGTATCCGGCAATCGTACAGGGGGATCAGGCAGCTGCGAGTATTGTGAACGGAATCCGGGCATTGGAACGGCTGGGCGTGGATGTGATGATCGTTGGAAGGGGCGGCGGATAGATTGAAGATTTGTGGGCTTTCAATGAGGAAACAGTCGCGCAGGCAGTCTTTGACTGTAGTATTCCTGTTATATCTGCCGTCGGGCATGAGACAGACACGACGATCACAGATTTTGTGGCGGATTTGAGGGCACCGACGCCTTCGGCGGCGGCAGAGCTTGCTGTCTATGATTTCGCGCTGCTGATGGAACGGCTTGAAGCATACCGCAATGCATTCAGTCATGCCATGCAAGTACAGCTTGGCAGGCAGAAAAACAGGCTGGAAGGTCAGAAACTACGGCTAAAATATCTGAGGCCTGTGAATCAGATTCAGCAGAAACGTATGTACTGTATCGACTTAGAAGGACGTCTGACGGGCAGGATGAAGCATTCACTGACACAGCAGCAGCACAGGATGAGGCTGTATGCAGAAAAGCTAAAGGGATTATCGCCATTAGAGAAACTCAGTCAGGGCTATGCCTATATAGAGGATGAGCAGCACAGGGTAGTCAATGATGTGCGAATGATAGAACCGGGGGATAAGATGCAGATTTATGTAAGAAATGGAATGATACAGGCAAGGGCTGAAGGAACAAGAGAGGTAGCATATGGCGAAGGAGCAGACACTGGATCAGACATTTGAGCGGCTTGAAGGTCTGATTGGGAAGTTGGAGCAGGAGGATATTTCTTTGGAAGAATCCTTTAAATTATACAAAGAGGGGATGAAGCTGATCAAGTCCTGCAATGACAGGATTGACAAGGTGGAAAAAGAAGTCCTCAAGTTAAATGAAAATGGTGAATTAGATGAATTTTGAGATCGAGTTAGAGCGCAAGTTAAAAGAAGTGGAGAACATCGTGAAGTCTTATCTCCCGGAGGAAAGCGGCTGGGCAAAGACCGTGATGGAGGCGATGAACTACAGTGTCAATGTGGGCGGAAAGCGGCTGCGCCCTATGCTTATGGCTGAGACGTACAAGCTTTTTGGCGGCACTGATAAGGCGGTTGAACCATTTATGGCAGCGATCGAGCTGATACACACGTACTCACTGGTACATGATGATCTGCCAGCGATGGACAATGATGAGTACCGCAGGGGCAAAAAGACGACGTGGGTAGTATACGGGGACGCGATGGCAATCCTTGCAGGAGACGGACTTTTGAACTATGCATTTGAGACCGCGTTAACCTCCTTTGAGAGACCGGACTGTAGTATCGCGGCAAAGGCGAAGGCGCTTGCCATACTAGCCAAAAAGGCAGGGATACACGGCATGATTGGCGGGCAGACAGCAGATATTGAGGCAGAGCATTTAGGCGGGAGCGTGACGAAGGAGCATCTGCTTTTTATCCATGAGCATAAAACTGCAGCGCTGATACAGGCGGCAATGATGGTGGGGGCAGTGCTTGCGGATGCCAGTGATGCGCAGATTCGGTTGATCGAGCAGGCAGCGTATGAGATTGGTATTGCATTTCAGATACAGGATGATATTCTCGATGTGACCAGCAGCCTGGAGACGCTTGGAAAGCCTGTCGGCAGTGATGCAAGAAACCAAAAGACGACTTATGTCACGTTGAAGGGCATCGAGGCAGCGGCTCAGGAGCAGAAGGACCTGTCAGCACATGCGATAGAGCTGTTGACATCCTTTGAGAAGGAAGGGTATCACAATGTATTTCTGATCGAGCTGATACGCAGTTTAATCACGCGTGAAAGGTAGCTTTGAAAGGTGAAGGCGCTGAGTATGATATGAGTATGATATTAGAGACAATAGAAAAGGAAAATGATATAAAAAATGTGGCACCCGAGGACTGGAACCAGCTAGCGGAGGAAATCAGGGCATTTCTGATCAATAAAATCAGTGTCACAGGAGGGCATCTGGGGTCCAATCTCGGCGCGGTAGAGCTCACGATGGCGCTGCATCTGAGTCTGAATCTGCCGCAGGATAAGATTGTATGGGATGTAGGGCATCAGTCCTATACGCATAAATTATTGACAGGCAGACGTTCTGGGTTTGAGAGCCTAAGAAAGTATGGCGGGATGAGCGGGTTTCCCAAAAGGAAGGAGAGCGAGTGCGACTGTTTTGACACAGGGCACAGCTCCACTTCCATCTCAGCGGGCTTGGGGCTGGTCAAAGCCAGAGATCTCCGCAATGAGGAACACACGATCATCTCGGTGATTGGAGACGGGTCCCTCACTGGCGGAATGGCATATGAGGCGCTAAACAATGCATCGCGTCTCAAGAAAAACTTTATTATCGTCTTGAATGATAACAATATGTCAATTTCCGAGAATGTTGGCGGGATGTCCAAATACCTCAACAATATCAGAACAGCAGACAAATATCTTGATATGAAGGAAGGAATCTACAATTCATTGATGGAGTCTAAGCTGGGAGAACCGATTGTCTCTAGTATCCGGCGGGCAAAAAGCTCTGTGAAGCAGCTTGTGATTCCGGGCATGTTCTTTGAAGATATGGGCATCACGTATTTAGGACCTGTAGACGGACACAATATCAATGCCATGATGAAGGTATTCCGTGAGGCAAAGCGTTGTAAATCTGCCGTGCTGGTGCATGTGCTCACGCAGAAGGGCAAGGGATTTGCACCGGCAGAGAAGCATCCGGCAAGATTTCACGGTGCGGAACCTTTTGATGTGGAGACAGGGCTGCCGCTCACGCCCAAAACAAAGTCAAGCTATACAGATGTATTTTCTACAGTGATGTGTAAGCTCGGCGACCGCTATGAGGATATTGTGGCAATTACAGCGGCAATGCCGGACGGAACAGGGCTGAAGCGGTTTCGCAATCTATATCCCGACAGATTTTTTGATGTGGGGATCGCGGAGGAACATGCTGTGACCTTTGCGGCTGGATTGGCAGCAGGCGGCATGTGCCCGGTGGTGGCAATCTATTCTTCATTTTTGCAGAGAGCATATGACCAGATGCTGCATGATGTCTGTATCCAGAATCTGCATGTGATCTTTGCGATTGACCGCGCAGGGCTTGTGGGCAGTGACGGAGAAACCCATCAGGGAATTTTTGATTTGTCCTATCTATCATCCATACCAAATATGCATATCATGGCACCTAAAAATAAGTGGGAATTGTCCTATATGGTAAAATTCGCGGTTGCTTTTCAGGGACCAATTGCGCTGCGTTATCCAAGAGGGGAGGCTTATGATGAGCTTCGGGAATACCGCGAGCCGATTCAGTTTGGAAAGGCAGAGTGGATTTATCATGAGAAAGGGATTGCGCTGGTGGCAGTGGGGAGCATGGTAAAGACGGCGCTTGCTGTCCGGGAGACGCTCACCCGGAAGGGCTTTGCGTGCAGTGTGATCAATGCCCGTTTTGTGAAGCCAGTTGACACAGACATTTTAGATGAGGCTGCAAAAGACCACAGACTCATTGTCACGATGGAAGAGAATGTGGCAAGCGGCGGATTTGGGGAGAAGGTGCGGGCGTATCTTGACAAAGCTCATCCTGAGAAGAAATTGCTGACAATTCATATTCCAGATGAGTATGTGGAGCACGGAAATGTGGAGATACTGCGCCGAGAGGTTGGAATCGACGCTGAGACGATCGAGGACAGAATCTTTGAGTTGGTGCGGTGACATGATTTTGAGATGAAAGGATTCATAAGATGAAGGAGCGTTTGGATGTATTGCTGGTGAGGCAGGGGCTTACCGAGTCGCGTGAGAAGGCAAAGGCAGTGATCATGGCAGGATGTGTGTATGTCAATGACCAGAAGGAAGACAAGGCAGGTGCGATGTTTGACGAGACGAAGGTTTCCCTGGAGGTCAGGGGGAATGCGCTTCGATATGTGAGCCGTGGCGGATTAAAGCTTGAGAAGGCGATTGAGGTGTTCGGCGTGGTGCTGGATGGAAAGGTTTGCATGGATATCGGCGCATCTACAGGTGGTTTTACAGACTGTATGCTCCAAAATGGTGCCAAAAAAGTATATTCTGTAGATGTAGGACATGGGCAGCTGGCATGGAAACTTCGAAATGATGCGCGGGTGATCTGCATGGAAAAGACGAACTTCCGCTATTTGACCCCAGAGGATATCGAAGAGCCAATCGAGTTTGCATCGGTCGATGTGTCTTTTATCTCTCTTGATAAAATTCTTGGACCTGCCTATCAGCTCCTGACGCCCGACGCGCAGATGGTATGTCTGATCAAGCCGCAGTTTGAGGCTGGGAAGGATAAAGTTGGAAAAAAAGGTGTCGTGCGGGACCCGCGGGTGCACAGAGAGGTCATTGAGTCGGTATTTGCCTTTACAGTGGCAAACGGCTTTGAGATTTTGAATCTTGATTTTTCACCCATCAGAGGACCGGAGGGGAACATCGAGTATCTGATACAGCTGCGCAAGGCAGTGCAGGGTGGACGGGAAACACAGTATACCGCGCTTGTGCAGGATGTTGTTGAGCGTGCACATCAAACGCTTGATCATTAGGTGATGGAATATCAATGAAAACATTTTATATATATACGAATCAGACAAAGGATGGGAATGGCGAGATTACGCAGTACATACGGGATTATCTGAATCTAAAAGGCTGTCTGTGCCGCAGCGAGGTTGATGACAAGGTGGAAGGAATGATCGTGCTCGGCGGTGATGGAACCATGCTCAGGGCAGCACGGGAGTATGTGTCGTATCATATTCCGATGATTGGCGTGAATCTCGGAACACTTGGATATCTGGCAGAGGTTGACCGGGAGGAGATTGAACCGGCGCTCGACAGTTTGATTGCGGGTCGATATGAGATTGAATCGCGCATGATGCTTGGCGGTATTCCAGTGATCAAGGGTGTCAGTACCAATCCGCAGACAGCGCTGAATGATATTGTAATCAACAGAAAAGGTGCGCTGCACATCATTAATTTCAATATTTATGTCAACGGCCGCCTGCTGAGTACTTATAGCGCGGATGGTATCATCGTATCGACGCCGACAGGCTCAACAGCGTATAATCTGTCGGCAGGCGGACCGATTGTTGAGCCGAGGGCAAGACTGATTCTGCTGACGCCTGTCTGTTCGCATACACTGGTCAATAACAGGTCCATTATACTTGCAGAGGATGATGTCATTGATATCGAGATAGGGCGGTACAAGCCGGGTGAAAAGCAGGAAGTGGATGCCAGCTTTGACGGAAGATGCCCTGTCAGTCTCAACGAAGGAGATAAGATACGAATTATTCGATCGGACGAGGTGACAACAATCATCAAGCTCAGCGAGGGCAGTTTTCTGGACACATTACACCGTAAAATGCGTGTTTTTTGAGCTATAAGGAGTAATTTTTTACACGGCAAATTTATGCTTACGCTCAAATTCGCAGATTTTGGCAAGAATGGGGGACTTATATGGTTTCAGAGTCATGGGATAAGTTCAAAGCGCTGTATGCGGTAGAGACATTGCAAGGGTATACAGAGAGGGATATCGAGCTGCTCAAGGGGATCTTTGGCGCTTTGCCCCGTGTGTTGGAGGATTTTTACCGCACAGCTGGCAGAACAGAAGCAATTTACTATGGAGAGGATGAATGGGTGCTGCCTGAGCATTACCAGCAACGAGAATGGCTGCGGCATCCTGATTATATGATTCTGTTGAATGAGGCGCAGTATGTCTGCTGTGCTGGGATACGCAAAGAGGATGTACACCTGCCAGATCCGCCGGTTTATGTCATGCAGGATGATGGGAATTGGGCTCTGTGCGCGCCCACAACCAGTGAATTTTTAAATGCTGCACTGACATACGAATCGGTCTATACGTTTGCATATACCCCAGAAGAGTTTTATCTGCTGACAAAGGAGGATGTGGAGCTGATCAACACCAGACTCACAAAGCTGCCCTATGAGATGACGAACTGGATCAATGGTGTCAATATCACATTATTTCAAAATGAAAAGGACAACCTGGCTGTCGTTATGGACTGCGGAGACGGTATGCCAGATATGCTTTACGGCGCGGCGAGCGAGGCGTCCTATGCGAAAATCCAACTGTCTTTGCGCGGGATTGGAAAACCAATGTAGATCAATCAAATATTTGCGAAAGGTATGGAATGGAATCAGATGAAAAGGGAGAGACATGAGGTTGTAGTAGATCTGATCAATAGATACGATATCGAGACACAGGAGGAGTTAGCGGCATATCTGCGGAAAGAGGGATTTGATGTGACGCAGGCAACGGTGTCAAGAGATATCCGTGAACTGCACCTGTCAAAGATCGCGGCGGGAGGCGGCAGACAGAAATATATCATCCTGCAAAATGAGGATAACAGGCTGGGAGATAAGTATATCCGCGTGCTCAGGGAGGGATTCGTCTCTATGTGCATGGCGCAGAATATATTGGTGATCAAGACTGTGCAGGGGATGGCGATGGCGGTTGCCGCAGCGGTAGATGCTATGCGTTTTGCAGAGATTGTCGGCTGTATCGCAGGGGATGACACGATATTTGCCGCAGTAAAGTCTGTGGAAGAGACTAAGGTCGTGATGCAGAAACTGGATGAGATTATAAAAGGTTAGGGACAAAAGGATGTTAGTGAGCTTACATGTAAAGAATCTGGCTCTGATCTCAGAGACAGAGGTAACGTTTGGTGAAGGACTCAATATACTGAGCGGAGAGACTGGAGCTGGTAAATCAATTATCATCGGATCCATTAATCTTGCACTGGGGGCGAGGGCAGACAAGGATTTGATACGGACGGGGGCGGACTATGCGCTTGTTGAGTTGGTTTTTCAGGTGACGGATGAGGCTATGCGGGAGGAGATTAAAGCGCTTGAAATTCCCGTGGAAGAGGATGGGATCATCATTATCCAGCGCAAGATCCAGCCCAGCCGGAATCTGTTTAAAATTTGCGGGGAGACTGCTACAACAAAACAGATTAAGGCGCTTTCCGAATTTTTGATTGATATTCATGGACAGCATGAACACCAGTCGTTATTGTATAAGAAAAATCATATGGAGATTCTGGATTCCTTCTCTGGGGAAGCACTTGCCGCGATTAAATCAGAGCTGAAAGAAAAGTATCAGTTGTATGCTGCGACCAAAAAGGAACTTGCCGCATTC
>CAMWJQ010000023.1 GCA_947174615.1 uncultured Lachnospiraceae bacterium | reverse complement strand
TATATCTACACGAGAGTTATCGTCGGCAGCGTCATATGTGTATAAGATACAGACGTTTTCCCGATACCAGTTATAAAGATGATAAAATAAATAGCCGTCTCTGGCTGAAAAAAGCATCTTGTCAACCCGGCTTTCTTTGAGCTTCCTGACCAGCCAGTCAAAATAAGCTGTCACATAGATCCCCAAGAAGCGAAATCCCCACTCTCTGTATGTCCCAACCTGCACGGCGCCCTGTCCTTCGTGCAGTGCAAACGGACTATTAAAAATCCGTGAAAGAAGCAGCCCCAGCGCATTCTGTTCCCGCATCGTCTCTACAAATCCCGTCAATGTTCTCAAATTAGAGGCGCTTAATAAGCCAAACGCAGAACGTATCAAAAATACGTCAATTCCTTCTACTTTGGATGCGGCGCCGTCTGCCATTTTATTATCCCCGATATGCAGACAGCGCTCCTCATGCACCATTTCTTTATAAATCTGAAACAAACCTGTTGTTTTACTGCACTGAAAGTCACAAGATACAAGCAATTTCTCATACCCCACAATACCAAGACTTGTCAAAAGTCTGCCCAAAACTGTCTCGGGCAAATACATGTCTGAAATCAGGTACACTTTTTTCCCCTGCGAGCGTGCATACCAGAAACATTCCGCAACTTCCTGTCTGCATACCAATAGCTGCCGCTCTGTCTCAAGCTCCAGATTCATCAGATGATCCCGCTCCAGATCCGTAAGCATCAGCATATCCTGTAACGTATGGTAAATTCCAAATATGTTCTTTTCATACTGATTCTGCCAATCTGCCTGATTTCTTTTGTCTGCAAATTCATCTGGTGAAATGTTGATATTTTCCGCCTTCTGCCCCACAATATAGAATACATCAGAGGGATACAGCACCTTTCTCATCACCAATGTATCAAACACATCAAAGCTAACCGCCTCATGGCTGTCAATCTCTGCACGAAGTCTGTCAGCATCCAAAGCTAAATAGATTCGATCAAATCGGTTCTGCCTTAAAGTCTTTACACTGTACCACTGCACTAAATTTCTACCATTTGCTCCTCGTAACAGGAGCCCATTTTCTTTGCAAAAATCAGCGATTCGCTCTGTGATGACTTCATAGTTCCTCACTTTTGCCGCTACTACAATCTGCGTTATTCCCCTTTTCAAAAGCTCCTCTTCATTCAGTATGACTTTTCCGCAGAACGTTGTGCCCGGCTGCCTCACAGCCATCACCCCCGCGATTTGTTCATAGCATCCACCATTTAACAGCAGACACGCAATTGCCCCAGTTCCATAGACCGCAGTTTTCCTCTCAGACGCCATCTGCGCAAACAGCGTAAGAAGGCGCTGTTCTTCCTGTGTATAATAATATGGGAAAAGCCAGTCATAAAGGCGATGCGTCTTGATCATCTGGCGCTCTTGTGCCGTTAATTCATCATGAATCAGATGCATCGCTAATGCTGCCAACGATTGATCAGATTGTTCAAAAACATCGGTATTCTTATAAGTGGACTGTTTTATAATCTTATAGAATGTATCTAAGGCTTGTTTTTGTGTTTTCATATGCATTCCTTTCATATGCATTCTTCAGCTATTGTGCAGTCTTTGATTCCAGATAAAGCAGCCTCTCAATATTTAGAAGATCGAGCTCTAGCCATTTATGATATTGATAGGGTTCCAATGCCTTTTTGAACTCCTGCCTGTAAGTTCTGCCAACACCACATAGTACACTGAAGGATTCCTGTACATTCAATTCATGAAGCTCTTTTATTTCAATCTCATTATTTTGTGTGTTTGTTTTATTTTTTTGCGAAACGAGAAAGGCTTTGATATGCTGTTGCTTACCGCAGGATTTTACAAAATCATATAGGATGTGAGCATATTTTCCTGCCCCACATATATAGATCTCATTATCTTTTTGCTGTTTGAATATCGTTGTTAACTGTCGTTTATAAAATTCTCGTTTTGCAGATATCATTTCATCTGTCTGCATTAAATTATTAAACCAACTATGATAGATTGCTGGAAACTCATTTTTTAATAATTCTGACATCTTTTTAATAGAAATGTCATTATCTCCTAAGTCTACATTCTGCATGCACAATGCGTCATTTTGAGAGCCTTCGATGACACAATCCATCTCCTTCATGCCAGTATATACAACGGGAATCTGATCGACAATCTCATTAAATTTCAGCCAGAGATCATCTTGATTCTGGGCATACTTTAAGATCGCTGGTATATTAAACCATCGTTCGTTACTGCATTTTGGCGGGTATAAAATACCGCTTACACCGATCGCGCATAAATCCATGCGTTCGATGTCAATATATTCTGTTGCAGTTCCCTCCCATGCCAAATAAGGCGAAAGTTGAGTTGTTTCCTTTGTAATAATGTGAACATTTCTGGCAGAAATCGCAAAAGGGTGTTTTTTGTAGGAATCCATCAATGTACTAACCATTGTATCTGAATAATTTACATCATCATCTACTGTAATTGTTATATTTTTAGGATACTGCAATGCATAAAAATATTTCTTATGTGATTTTAAGTTTTCTTTCACCCATTCAATATGAAATCCATTTTTACCTATCATACATATTAATTTTGCAGGTAAATCATTTATTTTATTTGGAAATTCGAGAACACTCAACCACAATATGATCTCATGAGCTTTTTTCTTTTGTTTGAAAAGGCTTTCTATAACCTTATGTACTAAGTGAATCCTTGCTGGATATGATGTTAATGAGATTACTACTTTTTCCATTTAAATCTTTTCCTTCACTCTTAGTGCAAGCGCTTTCTCAACCAATTGATCCATAGCAATAACTTTCTTTCTCAATTCTACTTGAATCATGTTTACGATCCGATCAAGATCATACCCCGGAATTACAATAATCATTGAAGCTTCCTTTGGCAGCATCTCCCAGTGTATAATTGGTATTCCTCTATAATATTTCACTTTTGGTGCTGTCTCAACAATCGCATCAATCACAATTTCACCCTGCAATTCCTCTATGAAATAATCACAAAACTGCCCTCTTCCCCATAGTATGAGATTACGTAGCCCCATACCTTTTAAATACGCTGCTATGCTCTTGCCTGTCTTTTGAAGCATTAGCAAGTCCAAAGCTACATTCTTATAGTATTCATTTTTTACTGCTGGACTTGTCCATGTATGATATGCAGAGAATGACATTTTATAATTTTTCACCCACTCAACCTGATCTGGCAAAACAATTTCGGAACGCTTTTCATGTGGTCTGAGCTTTAATTTATTTTCTGCTATCCCACTATGTACTCCTGTCCCGTCAAAACCTATATTATTGATAAAAGATTCATATGGCGACATACAATATCCCTTATTCATAATAACTGTAAGCGCCCAAAATACTGCCCACGAATCGGTTGTACCATATATATTTCCTAATATATGGGATTCTAAATCTTCTCCCCATAGCTTTAATCGTTCACTCATCTCTGCATTCGCTTTGATTTTTCCGATTATAGTATAATCGTTGCTAAATTGTTGCCATCTGTCCTTCCATGTTCCCCACCCACATGAATTAATTCGTCCTAAAAAATATGCATCTGTTCCATTGTTCTCCACACAGACTGGTTCTGAAGAAGCACCAATATGATATACTTCTTTGTTTTTATCATATTTTTCTAATGCCTTCATCATATATTCCATAAACTGAGGATGTGGTACACAGTCATCCTCCAATACAATGACTGCATCATATGTCTGTAGTGCATAGTCCACCCCTGTTTTAATGGAATGAGCCAGTCCTTTATTTTTTTCGGATATGATAAGCTTAACATCACACCATGATACCGATTTGATCACACTACTAACAGCTTTCCATTCTTCTTGATTCGTGGATGCTTTCATTCCATCCTGAAATATAAATAACATTTGCGGTAATACTGTATTTTCTGAAAGCGCATCCAGTACTGCCTTGGTATGTCTGCTCCTGTTGTATGTAAATACGATTGTGGCAATGTTCATTTATGTACCTCCGTATTCTTTAACTCATCTAATTGTCAATTTTAATCTTATTCATTTATCAATCTCTATCATTCTTAATACAAGTATCTTATAGACACTTCTGTCCACAAAAAAAGATGCAAAATATTTCATTGCACTCACAATTTCATATTTTACATCAAATTTCCACTCAATATGTCACTAATTCAAAATTTTCAATATAGTCTTCTTTGTCTTTGCAAAAAAACATCTAACAGCATATCTATTGTCCTTCACATTTGCATTCGTACTGTACACCTACTGCACCTCCATTATTATAACTTCCGCCAATCACACAGCATTTTCCCTCTTTCATAAGCCTGCTTCGAATTTCGTATAATTGGTCATATGAATCTTCTGACGTACTGATACAATACAAATAACCATTGTTGTCTGCAAGTTTATCATAACTATCTATGGTACACAAATATTTACAGTCTTCATACAGCTCTTCAATCTCACTGTCTGTTCTTAATATTTTTTCATCCAATATCTTCAGCATACTGTATCCTCACATTCATTTTGATTATTAGGAACTGTAAAGAAATAAAAATCTATAATAGGAACACATTAACATACATTCAAAAAGCCGTCAAGAATTGTACAGAACTTTAGTTCTTTTGACGTAAAATATGAATTTTTCAAGGTTCAAGCGTTCCCTATACCTACCAAGCCCGTGCTGACAAAATAAAATAATCTCTATTCAATATCATACCAATATCCTCTATCTGGCTGATAATCTCTTGCTGCCCGCTCACAGCTGCAACAAACACCACAATATCCTTCTCCTTTCGTATCTTGTCGGGTTCATATATTGTATATCCCAAAAAAGTTCCCCTTTGATATGAATCAATAAAACCAGCAATTGAAATTTCTGGCAGAAATACTTCCACCATTTCTTTGACAGGCGCACTATATTTCCCAGTTCCCCAGATATAGAACGCTGCCCCTCGATCTATAGCCGCCTCAATCGCCGGTTTTACATAATACAAATACCATAATTTCAATGTAATCCTGTGCGGCTCTGTAAATCGGGAATAATTATCTGAAAATATATGTATTATGGAAGCAAACTTTTCTCTGATGTCTGTTATCTTGATAGCTGCTATTTTGAAATTCGGACGATTTTTATAATCTTTTAAAACATGTTCATAATATGTCAGCAGTTTCTCTGTCACAACCTCTGGCGAATGATTTTGTTCAAATGTCCTATTACTATTTTCTTTGATTCTTTTCAGACGCATTTGACCGATATCCCTGTCAAACGCTACTATTTTTCTGCAAATTGCCTCCACAGAAGCATCTTCGGTTAAATATCCATTCTCTCCATCTTTTACTAACTCAGGCACTCCTGCCACTGGTGTGGAAATCACAACAAGTCCATATGCCATCGCCTCCGAGATCACATTGGGATAAGATTCTCTATTGCTGCCGCAGATTAAGACATCGCTTTCCGTGTATACATGTTCCATATCAGAACAAAATCCTTTGATATGTATTGATTCTGACAGGTTATTTTCTTGAATATAGCGTTTACATTCTTCTGCATAGGCACTTTCATCATATCCATAGATGGACAAAGTGCCGGAGATTCCCTCTTGCAATGCTCGATGAAAGGCTTTGATGACATTCAGTTGATTTTTACCTGCACACAAAACACCTGCACAAATATATCGAACATGTGCTTTTCGCAGTTCCTTTTTTGCCAAACTGTCGTTTCTATGAACCACTGTGCGTATACATGTATAATCCGTTCCCAAATATTGATGCCATTTTTTTGCCCAGTACCATGAATCACAGATATGATACTTCGGGAATATATCCATGTACTCCATCGTGAAAAATTCTGGTATGAGCGGATATATGTTCATGATATGGGGGATTTTTAATTCCCTGCTAATCAATTCCACACATGGATTGAGCTGGACCGAATGCAGAAGGTCAGGATTGTAGGATGCGATTTTATCTCTTATCTGTTCATAATTTTGATCCATACAAATCAGATCGACATCCTCTGGCTGAGAGGTCATCTGATATGTCATCCATTCATATTTGATTCCTAATCTATTTACAATTTTGTGATATTCTTCATGTAATCCCTGACCAAAATAATCAGAGAAAAACAGAACGGTTCTGTGTCCTGCATTTTTCATTAAAACTGCCTGTTGAAGCAGTGTGTTGGCAGCTCCGCCGAAGGCTTTTCCATAATCTAGGAAATACAGTATTGTTTTGTTTTTGATCATCTGTTTCTCCACTATAAAATCCCAACGTCATGATGCTGTTTGAACATATCGTAAGTTAATATTCTTTATTTTGTACCATATGAAATTATTTGTTCTCTAAATTCGGAAAAACACATATATTCATTTTTAATTTTCTTTGCTTCTATTTGCCTTATAATTTCTGCTTCATATTTGGGTGTTGCTATGCATATAATGATTCCCTCCTGTATATCACTCGGATTTATGACTGGATACCCATATAATGTATGCTCTTGTATACAATTATCTATAAATCCCTTCACTTGAATGCCTGCCAGCTGAAATAACTGAAAACATTTACTACCATAATAACCGGTTCCCCAAATATAGTATAAATCATCTTGATCTAATACAGCTAACACGCTGTCCTTGTTCGTCTCAAGCAGCTCAATACATAATTTATCCTTCTCAATTTCCTTTTTTTGAATACAGCCTATTTTTTTAATTTGATCTATCAATTTCTTATCATTATGAGCTATTGCATTGTTCAATGATATTTGCATTCTTTCATCTATAAGCAGCAAAGACTGTTTTTCACTAACTCCTCCATATAAATAGTTCACTAAAATTTCATGAACACATATCATATGTACTTTGTTAGTATATGCCCTGAGCAGCCATTCATAATCGGCACAAATTTGATATCTCAGATTAAAACCACCTATTTTACCAAATACACTTTTTCTTGCAAAAACAGCTTGATGGCAGCATGGTATACCAAGGTTGATCATGTCAATATCACTTCTTCTAATTGCCATGATCGAATTACCCTCTATAATATTGGCATCAGCCATAATAATTTCCACAGCGGACTTACTAAAATAACCTACTATTTTTTTTATTGCATCCTCCTCATACCAGTCTCCACTATTTAAAAAAGCTATAATTTCACCTGTTGCGATTCTTATGCCTTTATTCATTGCATCATAGATTCCACTATCTGATTCACTTATATAATAATCTATATACTCCAAATTTTTTTTGATTATATTCTGTGTGCCATCCGTCGATTTTCCATCAATCACTATGTATTCAATATTGTTATACTTTTGATTCTGTACACTTTGTATTGTTTTTTCTATTTGGCAAACATCATTTAAAACAACTGTAATAATGCTTACCTTATAGTTATTATTTGCCATTAATAGAATGTCCTTTCTTCTCAATATCGTAGATTTCGTATCTACTTACATCCCTGTAAAATAACAATATTTTTTTATTTCCTGTCTTGTCCATAGATATGTCTGCAAGTTAAAAATATGTATAGACTTTCCTTTTAATTGTTCTCTAATATTGGGAATGTGAGCCACCCTTAAACACATTACACACTGAATCTGATTCTGTTCAATTTCTATGATATTATCCACAATACTCATTGCAGAAAATACTTTGTTAAACCCTATTGCATACTCTGTGTTTCCCCATATACCTATCCTGACTATCCCTTGTTTCTCATAATATTCAATAATCTCTCTTATGCTTTCATATAACTTCTGATAATAGCATCTATAGTCCTCAATATTTCTATTTGAATCCTGTTTACTATAAAAATCAAAGTCTATTTTTCCTAATATAATTTCCTTTTCCTTAGGTGTAAACCAATACTTCCATTCTGATTGCTCACAGATATCTCCACATATATAATTGATGCAATTTTTAAAATCTCTTTCAATAGAATTCTCAAATCTTCTTCCACTTTTTTGAATCATTATAATTGCAAATTCCAATGCATAGTGTATACAAATTAACCGAACCTCATTTATATTCTTCTCTACTTTTACACAGTTCATCAGATTATCATACAATTGTTTCACACACTCATACTCATCACTGCGATATTTTTTTAATTCTGAACGACCAGTTGAATCCATATTACGGCAATATACATAATATGCTCCCTCTATTTTCATAATTTTATCTGCATATAAATCCCATAATTTTGTTATGGCTGTATCTTCTGCCACTATTCTTTCTGGAAAATATAGCATATTATCAACAATAATGTTTCTTTTAATAATATGTGCTGCTGGTCCTACAGCGGGCTCCATTAGTATTCCAGTTATATTATCACTGACATTTCCTACTGATTCATTCGAGAATCGATTTGTTTTGAGATATCTTCCATCTCTTATTTGACTGAGTAAATTGCAATACACAATATCTGCAAGTGTTCGTTTTGCTTCATAATATAATTCTTCGCACATCTTATTTTGAATCCAATCATCACTGTCTACAAAGGTAACAAACTCCCCCACTGCACACTGTATTGCAATATTTCTAGCGCCTCCTTGCCGAATATTTTCTTTCAAATAAATACATTTGATCTTATTCGGAAATCTTTTCTCATAATCCTCCATAATCTTATCGGAGTGATCTGGTGAGGCATCATTCACCACAATAATTTCAATCTCATCCAATGTCTGATTGATACATGAATCAAGGCATCGCCTCAATAACTTTTCTGTATTATATACAGGTATAATAATACTGACTTTTATTTTCATACTCTATAAAATCCCCCATCAGAATCTTCGATTTCATTGAGCATTTTTAGAATTCTCAAATCCTTGTCAATGGTATTGGGATAACTTTGTATCCCCTTTAAGAAAGCATCCATCTCATCAATATACATATTTTCGTTTATATTCTTGTTATACCCTTCCTCATGTATCGTCTTCTCAATTTCTATTGTTCTCCACATTCCTGTACTGGCTTCATATATTTCAAATAGCCCTGCATCACTACGCCATTGCAGCTGTGCCTGTTCAAAATTTATCACCAGATTCCTCAATGCATTACGTCCCACAACATCTACCAAGAAACTTCCAACCATGTGATCATAATCCAAACAACATACATAACTGTCTTCTATATCACACCCAATATTAGTAGTTTTTCGAAAGTATCCTTTTACGGCATTTGGATATCCAAATACATTAGTGATCCATGTAAGCTCATATGGTACAATTTCTCTTGCTCCTCCTGTAATCCTGTTACTCACATAAAACTCATTCACATTTTCCCATGGATGCCAATCCGGAAGATACTGACCGCTGTGATAAGAAAAATTGCATACTTTCCCATACATATCGGATCTTACAATATTTCTAATTTTCTTGATTACTGGATGAAACAAAAACGTACAGGACGGTGCAATAAAAACATTGTTTACATTACAATCTTTTATTTGCTGAACTTCTTCCAGAAGGACACTTGCTTCTACAAAAACAGGCTTATTATATCTCAACGCAATCCTTACACCTTCCAGATGCCTGTCCGGAGGGAGTGATACAATTACCGCATCTATCTGATCAAAGTCTATTTCACGCTCATCATGAACGATCTGTATCCCATACCTTTCTTTTGCCTCAATACACCTGTCTACTCTCTGATCCAGTCCATAGATATCTGCTTTTGATATTCCCAAAGTCTGTAAACATCTCACCCGTCTCTTTCCCATTGAACCTAATCCTATAATCAAAAACTTCTTCACAATTTATCTGCCTCCATCTCCATAATTGTTTCTATGCATCTGAAATCATATATATCGTCTATCTCATAGTTCTGCCAGCGCTCTATATAATATGGCAATATGTTAGAAGTATATATTTTATGCTCCTTTTTAAAGACAGCACTTTTTATCATATAGCCTACCCCATAGGGAAATAATGCCTCGTCATGCTGCTGACGTTGGTAAGCCTCTGCTGTATCAGAAATATATGGTATAAGAACTCCCTTGGGCGAAACCTTTTTCACAATTATAGGATGCTCCAATTGCACAATGCCAACCGAAACCACCCCATCCCTGTCAGGATTGTCAACGGCAAGACGAATCATATTATCCAGATCACCATTTTTACGAAGTGGTGATGTCGGTTCCAGAAGCATTAAATAATCATATGTATAACCTAACTGTTCTTCTTTGTGTAAAACATACGCAAGAACATCCATAGAGGATGCATCATCAGTTGATAGATATGCTGGTCTAAGCTCTGGTACTTTAACGCCATATTGCTCACTGACATGCGCAATCTCTATACTATCTGTCGATATAATCAATTTATCTATTAAGTTGCTGTTTTTAGCTTGCTCAATTGTCCATGCAATCAGCGGTTTTCCACGCAAAACTCTAATATTTTTTCCCGTCAGTCCTTTTGAGCCGCCCCTTGCTGTAATGATAGCTAAAATTTTTTTTTCATTATACATATCTAATTCCTACTCATTTATAGGCGACAACGAAATGCCAAGGCATCATTAATCCACCCGATACTTGTATCCTCTTTCCATCCTCGGTTTTTATTGTGTATGTTCCAATATCCAAATTCTCAGTTTTTGGTAAATCAATATCAATTTCAAATGGAATGTACCGAAACTCTGGATATCCTAACCCTCTCATATATTCCTGAAACAATGGTATAGAATGAATGTTATAATATGTATCTGTATATTCTTTATCCGCGGATGGTCTATAATAATTTCTAAATTTATTGGTATACTCAATCCTTCCTTCGTAAAATAGTGAAGAACACGCTATCCATTTTGGTTGTAATTCAACAAGCATTTTCAAAGCTTCTCTATAATCCGGAAACATTAGCAATGTCTGAAAACTAATGATACCATCAAATGCTCCAATCCACTTATTATCTGGATGAAACCAATCGCCTTTATATAAACAGCAATTATTATAGGCACATTCTGTCTCAATTTGCTTATTTCCACAAATTATAAATTCTTCATTTATATCTAATCCGACAAACTGACTATCCTTATATCGATTTGCCATATACAGTGTATTTGCCCCTGCTCCACAAGCCATATCTAAAACTCTGCTTCTCTGTATAAATCCATATTCTTCTAGCCAGTCTGCAAATACTTCTGTACTTCTATATGGATGCTGAATCTGACTTAAATGGTACTGTTCTTCATATTTTTTCATCTGTCCCTCCCTATAATCTTTAATTATATTGCCTAAATACTGGTTTTATAATATTCCCTTCAATAAAGTGCATTACATTCCCACTTAATGCAGACCCATACACCTTCATCGCTCTTCTAGCTGCTTCCAACGTTCTGTCGATCTCCTTATCCGTATGTTCATATGCTACAGCTATATATGGCATTAGTATTCCACTCCTGAGCATTTCCTGTAAAAATACTGTTCTATATTCAAAAGATGGTTTCTTATCCTTGTCACAGATTACAAGATTGGGCGAACACTCCGCTCCTTCTATATAAAAGTAATCCTGTAAAGAATATTCCCTCGCAATCTCCCTCAATCCTGTCACAAGCTTTTTTCCGATATCCCATATATGCTTTGTGACATTTAATTCCTTGTACACATTCATTGTTTCGACAAGTGCTCCTAAACTGCTCATCTCGGCACCATGCGTTGTAGAAATAAGAAAAACTCTTTCTTTTCCATGAATTAGTCCGCCTAGCTCCATGATATCTCTCTTGCCGCCTAATGCAGCTACCGAAAAACCATTTGCCATCCCTTTTCCAAATGTGACCAAATCTGGTTCAACGCCATAATATTTACACGCCCCCTGCAAGTCCCAACGGAATCCAGTTATCATTTCATCGAGTATGTAGACCACACCATATTCTGTACATAATTTCCTTACTTCCTGAAGAAAATTGTTTGTCGGTTCTTCTGTATCACATGGCTCCATGATCAGAGCAGCAATCTCCCCTTTATATTTCTCAAACAAACTCTTTACAGAGGCAATATCATTAAAATGAAATTGAAGCGTCAATTTCTGTATCTCAGTGGGAATACCCGCATTCATGACAGTATCACCAATAAACCAGTCATCATATGAGAAAAAAGAATGTTCTTTACAGCGTGCAATATATTTTCTTCCAGTATAGGCTCTGGCAAGCTTCGTTGCTGCCGATGTGACTGTTGATCCGTTTTTTGCAAACTTCACCATATCGATCCAAGGAAACAAGTCACATAGTTTCTCTGCTGCTTCAATTTCAATTTTAGATGCCTTTGTAGCAGTATTGCCGTTATGTATCTGTCGAATAGCTGCTTCCGAAATCCTGTCATAATCATATCCTACCGTAACAGACCTGCATGCCATACCATAGTCAAGGTATTCATTTCCATCCACATCCCATGTATAAACACCCTTACTATGGTCTATCACTCTTGGCGCATTTCCTGGAAATACCTCATCGGTTCTACTATATGTATGTGCCCCTGCCGGAATAAGCAGATGTGCTTTTTTTCCGTATTCCTCATTTTGACTCATTTTCTCCACCTCATTCTTCAATTCTATCAATTATCTTCAATGTCTCCTTATCCTTTTCGAAACTATACAAGGGCTCTCTTCCCTCTATCGCTTCAAAAAAACTTTCTATCTCTTTTATATATGGATATTCATTAATTGACTCACTATATCCATTCTCGTGGATATAGGTCCCTGCTGGTATTTGTGTTAACTGCCCTGATAAGATATCCTTTTCATATAATGAATTGGGTGTTCCATCCCATCTAATATAGAGCTGTTCATTAAAGATTTCCAATCTTCGGACAGCATGTCTGCTCACAACATCCACTGTCAAGTTCCCCACCGTTCCCGGCTCATGTTCTATCTGAATCAAATATGTATCATAAAAATCAAGTTTTAAATCTGTCAAGTTTGTTTTGGTCGTTTTCACAGTTTTGACTTTTCCAAAAACACTTTGTATCCATGGTAACTCGATCGCAAGAAGTTCTCTACATCCATTGGTACTCTTAGAACTTATAAAAAAATCGTCTAAATTATCCCATGGATGCCAATCTGGAAGATACTGTCCTATATGGTAATGATATGCGCAAGGGCTTCCATTCTGCTTGACCTTGCTATGAATCAACTGCATTTCTTCTTTATATAAGGGAGTAGATGAAAGAAACAGTGTTTTCCCTTTCTGTTCTGCCAGTTTGATATTTTCATCATATAAGTCATCAATCAGATTAATCTCAGAAAAAACATGTAAGTTTCGTTTCAAACATTCCCTAATGATTGATGCATGGAACTGCGGTGAGGTGCATACAAATGCGCAGTCAACATCACCCTCAAAGTCTGACAATGCGGAATAACAAGCTATGTTATACTCTATGGAAGCACGCTTCATCCGCTCCATATTGTTGTCTATTCCTATTATTATCAGGTCATAGAAAAACTGCTTTAAGAGCCTGATTCTTCTTTTCCCCATTGAACCTAAACCTATCACACAGACTTTCATATACTCACCTCTTTCCTAACAATCGTAAAAATGTTTTTTAATATTCACACCCGATGCCAAATATTGCTTTACTTTGTCCAAAATTGTCTCGGATGTTTTTTCTCCTTCATATGGATTAACCTCATGCTGCAACATATTATCATTTCTCATTTTCTGAGCTGAATATATCGCATCCAATATTTCTTTTTTTGTAGAACCACAGTCAATTACGCTTCTTCCTCTAATGCGCCCGCTCTGTCTGCTGCCAATATTTACAGTAGGAATATGGAACGAAGGAACTTCTAAAATACCACTTGATGAATTGCCAACTACCATTTCACAATATTGTAATAGGCTTAGATACCTTATCATTCCTAATGATGTAAAAACAGATGTCCTCTCTTTATTATTGCTTACATACTCATCTATTTTCTGATTAATAATTCTCCCATTTGTATCTGCATTTGCTTTCGTAAAAATAATGTAATACTCTTTCACATGATCTAAAGCCTCCAAAATGCTTTCAAATTGTTGTTTTACCATATTGTTTTCGCATGTTGCCGGATGAAAGGTTACTAAGATGAAGGGCTTGTCCAGCTGCACACCAATACTCTTTTCAAGTGCTCTTTTATCCAACAGTCTTTGTTTTTTTATATTTTCTACCCCCAGAGCACCGACACAAAATACTGTATCTGGCTGCTCTCCTAACTGTATTACCCTTTGCCTGTATTTTTCTGTAGACGTAAAATGCAGCATACTCATCTTGGTTATCGCATGCCTGATCGGATCATCTATACTTCCTTCTGTCAACTCTCCCCCTTGTATATGTGCAATCGGTACTCGATGTACCATTGCCGCTGTTGCTGCTGCAAGTGCTTCGTATCGATCACCAAGTATTACAATCATATCCGGCATAAGTCTTGAATAAATATCCGCAAAACCAACGATCCCCAAACCAATAGATTTTGTAATTCCATTTGCTGTATCAGAGCTTAAAAGCATTTCATTGCGTTCTGTAATAACAAATCCATCCTGCTCGATCTCCTGATAGGTCAATCCAAATTCTGGTGACAGATGCATTCCAGTAACTACCACTTGTAATTCCATATCACAATCCTCATCTATCCGCTGAATCAGAGGTTTTAGGAGACCATACTCTGCTCTTGTTCCAGTTACTACACATACTTTTTTCATATCAGAACCATCTCACCTGCTTTATAATCATTTTTTGCTGTTTTTCCAATGACCTCATCCCAACACATAGGACTTATTCCATTTCCAGGTCTTTTTGTCGTCAAGTTTGCTTCCGTAAATTTCTCACCTTTTCTAACATCTACTGCTGCCACAATGCTTTTCCTAATAATGTTAATATTAGACTTTTCTGAATTAGAAACCTGCTTGATCCCATCTCCTAACGCCTTTTCTATCTCTCTAATTCCTTCCACCATCAGCTTTAATTCCTGAGGCTCCAGACTTGCCTTATGATCAGGACCTTCCATATTCCTGTCCAGCGTAAAATGTTTTTCAATTACGGACGCGCCAAGTGCTGTCGCTGCAATTGGTATCCCAATTCCCTGTGTATGATCTGAATAACCAACTGGAAGTTGAAATTCCTCTTTCATGCTCACCATAGCAAGCAAATTTACATCGGATATTGGTGTTGGATACTGTGTGTTACAATGTAACAATGTAATGTCGCTTGTCCCACCTGATTGGAGTATCTCAATTGCTGCTCTTACTTCATCCATGTCACTCATTCCAGTCGAAAGGATTACTTTTTTCTTTAATTTGGCAATTTCACGCAGATAGGGGAGATTTGTAATCTCTCCCGATGGGATCTTAAAAATTTGCATATCCAGATAGGACAAAAATTTTATGCTTTCCAGATCAAACGGACTAGATAAGAACATAATCTTCTTTCTATCGCAGTATTCTATCAATTCCTTATGCATCTGTTTTGTCAGTTCCAATCTTTTGAGCATATCATACTGCGTTTCCGACTTATCTGTCACTGCTCGTTGATACGCCGCCTTTTCTGTATTCTTGCAGACAAGGTGTTCTGCTTGGAATGTCTGAAACTTGACTGCATCTGCCCCTGCACTACACGCAGCATCTATCAATTTTCTAGCAATTTTAATATTTCCATTATGATTTACTCCTGCTTCTGCTATTACAAATACCTTACTCATGATTTTTCGACCTATTGTTTATTTCCCTTTTTCATCACACAAATTCTGTTATTATTTTATCCGACAACTGGTGTTATCCAAGACATTACTACGAATTATCATTCCTGCACCCACAATCACATTCCTGCCAATCCTTATATTCTGAAGGACTGTTGCATTTGCCCCGATTAGTGTTTGTGTACCTACATGTACACCTCCACATAACACGCCTCCAACTGCAATATGAGTAAAACTGCCTACCTCACAGTCATGTTCAACAATAGCTCCAGTATTGATGATACACATACTTCCAATATCTGCTCCAGCATTAATAATTGTCTTTTTTCCTACAAAAATTCCATCCCCAAACTTCGCCGACGCAGATATATCTGCTGTTTTGTCAATAATATTAGGTATCCTATACCCGATAGTTCTCAGTTGCTCATACAGTCGGTTTCTCACAGTTCCATGCCCCAAATAACCTATTGTCACGAACGCATTCCGCAGTCCATTGTCATAATACCTTTTTAATGCATTATCTGTATCTAACACTCTATAATCCAGATATTGTTTTCCCTGCATTTCTTCTGTATCCAGAAACCCTATGATATTATATTTTCCAGCCCGTTCAATGCTATCCACCACGCTGTGGGCATGTCCGCCTATTCCAAGTAAAATTATATCCTCCACTTCTATCAGCACCCCAGTCGCGCTTTCATCTTTTCCAGTTCATCAAGTTGTCCCATATCTAGCCATGCCTCTTCACCAATTGGATAAACCCCCGCACGTTTTCCGTCTGCCAACAGTTTTTCTATTACAGATGGAAAATCTGCTGGTTCATCATAATCCAATTCCTCTATCACTTCAGGTTCCACAATATAACAGCCTGTATTTGTAAAAAAGGACATATTAGGCTTTTCCTGCATGGATTCGATGATTCCATCTTTTCCAATATTAATTACTCCATATGGTATTGTAAAATTCTTTAAGGAACATACCATTGTAATTTGATTTTCGGACTGGACATGTTGTCGATATGCCTTTGTCAAATCATCATCAATTAAAATATCACAGTTTGTCAGAATAAAAGTATCCTTTATCTTTCCGTTCAGCAGACTAATGCCGCCTCCTGTCCCCAACGGCTTTTCCTCTGTGATGAACTCTAACTGATACTCCTTTTCTATCTCATCAAAATACGCCTTTATCATATTTCTCTTATAATTGACAATCATATAAAACTGCCTGCATCCATAAGAACAAAAGCGATTTATAATATGCTCTGCAATGGGATAATCCCCTATTGGAATCAAAGGTTTGGGCAAGATATTCGTATATGGTGAAAGCCGTGTGCCTAATCCGCCTGCCATAATGACAACTGGTACTTCTTTATCAAACAAGTCATGTTTTCTATCTATTTCATTTGCAAAAATAACCTTTTTAATATGACATTCTTTGTCAACAACAGGAATTGCATCAATCTGATATTTTTTCATGGTGCGAACTGCCAGATCTGCTTCATATTCATACAGATATATTGGACTATCGTTGGCAGCACACTTTACTGAACTCTTAAGCTCTCCGTTTTTTAATATCCATCTTCGTATATCCCCGTCTGTCAAAGATGCTTGTAGTCTCCCATTTCGCAGCACAAACAGTATCTTTCTTGCACTCTTGTCAAGCTGTTTCATCGCTTCCAATATTGACTTATCTTCCTCAATATAAATTTCATTCATAATTATCCCTTTGGTAATGATCATAAATTATATAT
>CAMWJQ010000022.1 GCA_947174615.1 uncultured Lachnospiraceae bacterium | reverse complement strand
TACAATGTGATTGCCAACATATGCTGATAGGATAAATACAAAAATTAAGGGATAGCCTGTCCATTGTATTCCCCAAGTAAAGTTACACTATCAATGGCTCAGATACGCTTGAAAAAAAGCAACTTATTTAGTATAATAGTGAATAAATTTATAGGGATTATGCCTGCTATATATTTTTACGAAGGGTGGTGGATTAAGAGTGTATGAAAAATTATTTCTGCCATCTGTATATGAAAGCATTTTGAAACACTAAAGGAGATTAGAAACATGATTCACTGTATACGAAATTTAAATATAAGATTAAAACTCTATATCCTTATAGGCGTCGCGCTGATTGGCATGTTTATAATTGGCGGTATGTCATTCAATCTTATGGGGCAGATGAACGAAATGACAAGTGACATTACAAATAGCTGGCTTCCCAGTATTGATACGGCAAGGGACATGAGCGCTACGCTCTCGAATATCCGCCTCAATGAACTGGCGTATCTCACTGCAATTTCTGATGACGTAGAGGCATCCAGCCTTCAGTACCTCGAAAGTGAAAAGAAAGATATGAACACCCTCTTAGCTACATATGGGGCATTAATGGATGAAGAGGAAAGAGCTTTTTATGATAACGCAATGAATTTCTGGACGCAGTACAATGAAGCGGATGAAGAAATGATAGCGTTAGCCAGACAGGGGCGCATTGATGAGGCCCGTGCTATCCTGGAAGGGGAATGTGTTGATCTCTATAATTCATTATACAGTGCCTTTAATGATATTATCTCTTACAATACAGAAGGTGGTGACAGTGCAGCGGAGGAGAGTTCTTTCCTTTACAGAACAGCTATAAGGATTATGATAACAGTGATCGTTACCATAGTCCTTGTGGGAGTATTCTTTTCATTTGTGATCATACGTTCGATTAAAACTCCTATATCCGAAATTGAGAATGCTGCTATAAAAATGGCAGAGGGCGATCTGAACGTATCAATTTCCTATATTTCTAAGGATGAACTGGGTGTTCTCGCGGCGCAGGTTGGCAGACTGATCCATAAGCTTCAGGTTATTATTGATGATGAGAATAAATTCCTTGCCAAGATGGCGCAGGGAGATTTTACAGTGGATTCTGTCTGTGAAGAAGAATATACAGGCAGCTTTCAGCCGCTTCTGGTTTCTTTCCGAAGGATCGCAGACAAACTCAACGACACGATGCGGCAGATTAGCCAAAGTTCTTCTCAGGTAGCAGGCGGAGCAGAGCAGGTATCGGACGGTGCACAGGCTCTTGCGCAGGGGACGAGCGAGCAGGCAAGCGCCGTGCAGGAACTCGTTGCCACCATCAATGACATATCCGACAAGGTGAACCAGAACGCGGACAATGCGCGGCAGGCAGAGGCGACAGCAGAAAATGTCAGCACAAAAATGAACGTGAGCAACGAAAAAATGCAGCAGATGATACAGGCAATGGAGGATATCAGCAACAGTTCTAATGAGATTGGCAAAATCATAAAGACAATTGAAGATATTGCGCTGCAGACCAACATCCTTGCCCTTAACGCTGCTGTGGAAGCCGCCCGCGCAGGCACTGCAGGCAAGGGGTTTGCCGTGGTGGCCGATGAAGTCCGCAGCCTGGCAAACAAAAGCGCGGAGGCATCGAAGAACATCTCTGATTTGATCGAAAATTCACTTAAGATAGTGGAGAACGGGACGCAGATCGCTGATGATACAGCGCAGTCTCTGCTTGATGCAGTAAATGATGTAAATGAAATGACAGGTATTATCGGACAGATCTCGGAGGCCAGCAACGATCAGGCTTATTCCATCTCCCAGATCACGATAGGGATGGATCAGATATCCGATGTCGTACAGACAAACTCGGCGACGGCAGAGGAGAGCGCAGCTGCAAGCCAAGAACTGTCCAGCCAGTCGCAGCTCATGAAGAACCTTGTACAAAAGTTCAAACTAAAGAACTAATGGCTTTCTTTTTATCCGGTGAAGCTGCGGTTTCAATGTAATGTCTGTGACAACAACGCCCTCCCGCTGACGCAGGACCCATTCCACCGCATCCGCTATGTCCTCCGGAAGAAGATAGGATTCTGGCTCATCCCCCTCTCTGAAGTCCGCATTGCGGTAGAGATTGGTCTGTGTCATGTCCGGAGCAATGGTGACTATTTTTACGCCATATTTGCGCGCTTCATCAAACAGGCTGTGCGAAAAACTGGAAAGTCCCGCTTTGGCTGCACCGTAGGCACAGCCATGCGGATTGGACTGTCCGGCTGTCACGGAGGAAATGTTGATCACATAGCCTGCGCATTTCTTGAAATGCCGAAGAAGCTGCTGCGTCAGGATCATTGGCGCTTCCAGATTTGTCCGCACCAGTTTCTTGATTTTATCCGGGCTTAGCTCCTCATGAAGTCCATAATATCCGACGCCAGCATTGTTCACCAGTATGCGGACCTGATGCTGTGCGGCGATCTGTCTGACACATTCACATAACTTGTCTGTGTCAAGTATGTCACAGACAATCGGATGCACAGGATCCCCTGCCTTCCATCCGGTCTTTCCGAAATCCCTGCCAAAGCCAAACACTTCATATCCGAGAGTACTCAGCTTCTGGCTGACTGCGTATCCTATACCGGAGGAGGCTCCCGTCACAATTGCGGCTTCTTTCTCTACATTCTCCATCGAAAAATCTTCTCCCTTGAAATTTTTTCCTCTAATTGCTCTGTTAAAAAACATTCCATCTGTTCCATCAGGTCATTCGGATAATGGCAGTAGCCGTCCTTCCTCTGAAAAGGAAACCAGATCACTGCGGAATCTGGCTCCTGCCTTCTCATATTCTTTAAATAATCCTGTGAAATGCGAAACGTCCCGACACTTACGTCCACAATGCGTTCCATATCGATCATACGGCAGACCTGCGCCAGCATCGCCTCGTAGTGCTGTTTCCAGTCAGGCACATAGACCATCGGATCAAAGCATAGCCGCACAGGGCAGCCTGCCCGCATCATCTCCCCCGCACAGGACAATCTTTCTGTCAGAGAGGGGGTGTGGTGCTCAAAGGCTTCGATCACCGCCTGCGGCGACAGCGTAAAAGCGTAGATTACCCCGGGAAGCGGGACAACGCTCCGGGCAAAGGATCTGTTGGCACATTTTGTCCGTATCTCAATCTTTAGATTCTCGTGTCTGGCAGCAAAAAGGCACCATTCCTGCGCATAACCGATGATGTGTTCCAGCGCCAGTAAATCTGTGTCATAGGAGACGCACAGATACAGCGGATGCTTTTCCAGCATCTGCTCAACCGCCGCAAAGATATCCTCCAGATTTACAAACACCACAATGTTGGCAGAAGGGTACATTCCTTTTAAATAACAGTACTCACAGTCAAAGATACAGTTCATCGCGCAGGAGACATAATAAAAATACTGGTTGCCAAAGCTCTGGCACACGGGCGCGCCTTCGTAGAGCAGTGTCCCCTGTCTGGCGGCGAGAATCAGCTTCTGTGTCCGGTGCTGGATCGGATGACTCTGCCTGCTGCGGCAGAACACATCCTTGTAATAGCTGATTTCAATGATCTCCGCAGACGGAAATTCTGCCAGAATCTTCTGTGCGCGCGCATGATTCCGAACCGATTTTTCGACATAGATATGCGAAAAAAACGGGTTAAAACAGTCTTTCTTTAAATTCTTCAAATCGCAGTTTTCCTTCTCTTTTATCCTTACATGGGAGCAGCTTCTTCTCATACATGTCCTGTATCACGGAAACATAATCGATTTTTGCAAGTGTCAGGTACCGGATCATATGCCGCACGGAATCCCTCATTGCCTTTGAGCAGTGCAGATCCGCGCAAATTGTTTCGACCAGTCTTTCTTCCTCCTGGTGCGGACTGTTCCTGCGACAGCTTCCCGTTTGCGTTATGGCAGCTGTCTGTCCGATGTAATCAAGGACACAGTCCTGATATTTTTCCATTAGGTGCAGGACGCGCTCCCTGGAAACTTCTCCCACAGCCCCATGGTCGGAAACTATTTTCAGAAAGATCATCTGGTGCGGACCGAAAAAGCGGCTGCCAGCCTGATAGACTGCGGCAGCTTCCATGTCATACAGATTTCCGGCGGGAGCGGCATTTTCGCCATTCCATGGCAGCATTCCTGTCACAAGGGTTCCCTCGCAGAAATTGTGGCGGTACAGCATATCCGGATAAAATGTTTTGCCGGTTGCGTTTTCTATGATCTTGCTGCACAGAAAAATCCCGTCATTCTTTGCAGTGTGCGCACAGATTCCCACATTGACCAGCAGATCGCCCGGTGCTGGTCTGTACAGTGCACATATGCTGCCGACTGCGGCAGCGGCGGCAATCTCACCCACACCGATAACCGCAAGCCGTATTTCCGCGGACTCATTATAAAATTCCTGAAGCCAGGTATTTTCTTGATTTTTGACCAGTTTGAACTGCCTGATAAAAATCTGAGCCTCACAGTATAGTGCAGTGAAGATATATACCATGCATGTCCGTCCCCCTCCAAAATATCGCTGCAGACGCTTTGATCTGATTCCATGCTATCAAAAGAATAATTAGGCGTCAATAATAAATTGTAAGGATGAGACGGCGCTTTCGCCGCGGACTTCATATTGCAATCGCGATATGCACATGGTACAATGAACATATTACAACGCTTTATAATTTTTGTAACACTTGCATCACTGCTGTGTTGTCGTCCGCACAGACCAGTCAGAGAAAGGGAGGTAATCTATGGCTTACAATCATCTGTTTTCACCCGTAAAAATCGGCAATGTGGAGATTCCAAACAGAATTGCGCTGATGCCAATGGGCGTGCTTTCTCCCCGTATGATGAACAGGGATGGATCATACACAAAGGATGGGGCAGACTACTATATCGAGAGGGCAAAGGGCGGTACCGGACTGATTATTACCGGGATGGCTCCGATTCCGCCTGGAGAATTCCTTCCTTCCATTGTGGAGAATCCTGCTGCATATATTGAGCATACAAAATATCTGGCGGACGGCGTTCACCGCTATGGTTCGAAAGTCTTTATAATGATCTCGGCGATGTCAGGAAGATCCGGCACGCCCGAGAGCCCGGCGGCTTCTGCCCTTCCGAATGTATGGGACCCCAGGGAAATTCAGAGGGAGATGACCGTGGAAGAGATCCATCAGTATGTAGAATGGTTTGCCATCGGCGCCAAAGCCGCCAAAGATGCCGGAATTGACGGTGTTGAGGTCCATGCGGTTCATGAGGGATATCTGCTCGACCAGTTTGCGATTTCGTCGTTCAATAAACGTACAGATGAGTATGGAGGCTCACTGGAGAACCGCCTGCGGTTTCCGGTTGAGATTGTGCAGGCCATAAAGGAGAAGTGCGGAAAAGAATTTCCTGTCTCGCTGCGCTACTCTGTAAAGAGTTATACCAAAGCCTTTAACCGGGGCGCTGTGCCGGGGGAAACGTTTGAAGAATTTGGAAGGGATTACGAGGAGAGCAGGAAAGCTGCCAGAATGCTGCAGGATGCAGGTTATGATATGTTAGACTGCGACAATGGAACCTACGATGCATGGTATTGGCCGCATCCGCCGGTATATATGCCAAAGGCGCTCAATTTGGAGGATGTTGCCCTGATTAAGAAGGAAGTGGATATTCCCGTAATCTGTGCCGGCCGCTTTGATGACCCTGCTTTGGCAGACCGATCCATCGCGGAGGGCAAGATTGATATGATGGGCATGGGCAGACCGTTGCTGGCAGATCCGGATGTGGCGAACAAATTCAAGGAGGACAGGCTTGATGATATCCGCCCATGTATCTCCTGCCATTTTGGATGTCTTGCCAGAATCGTTCAGTTCGATTATGAGAAGATGGCTCTAAAAGATATCTCCTGCGCGTTGAACCCGAGATGCGGTATGGAGAATCATTACAATATCAGCAAGGCGGATACGAAAAAGCGGATTGCCGTTGTCGGCGGCGGAATTGCAGGAATGGAAGCAGCCAGAGTCTGCGCGCTGCGCGGTCATGAAGTCGACCTTTACGAGAAAAAAGATGTGCTGGGCGGTATCTTTATCGCAGCGGCAGCCTTTGATTTCAAGGATGACGACCGCCGCCTGATCGAGTGGTACCGCAGACAGATGAAGGAGACCGGCGTCCATGTACTGCTAAACACAGAATTTAAACCGAAAGACAAAGAAAGTTATGACGAAATATTTGTCGCGACAGGGGCAAAGGAAAGACGTCTGTCCACGCCCGGCTTTGAGCAGCCGTCCGTCCGTTATGCAGTGGATGTGCTGCAGAATCAGAATATTCGGGATCAGAATGTCGTCATTGTCGGCGGCGGTCTGACCGGATGCGAGCTGGCATATGATCTGGCAAGGAAAAATAAAAAGGTGACGCTTGTGGAGACATGCCCGACCATTCTGAATGTGGAAGGCTTGTCAGCCGCGAATTACAACTGCCTGTTGGATCTCATGGAATATTATAAGGTTGACATCCTCAAAAATTCCAAGGTTGTCAAATACGAGGACAAGAAAGCTTATATCGAGACAGTCACATATAATGAGCCAAACATCAGAGGCAGAGCGCTCAATCAGAGTCTGCATGGAATCCACAGGGATGTAAAACCAGTGGAGGCTGACACCGTGATCGTTTCTGTCGGCTATATTTCCGACAGAGAATTGTACGATGCAATCAAGGCAGACAATGTACATTTATTAGGGGATGCGGAGAAACCCTCTAATCTGATGGGCTGCATCTGGTCCGCATATACGATGTGCTTAAATATCTGACATGTTCTGCGCGCTTAGGAGCTGTAGAAAAATAAGTGATGCAGGTTGCGTAGGATATTTCTTTGAAAGTAAATTACTTCGTAATGATACAAAAATGCAGCCTCGTCGTAAGGCATTTCCCTTTATGCCTTACGACGAGGCTTTTTATCAATTGTCTCAGCAATTTACTTTCAGAGAAATAGACAAGTCAAGATACGTCAGTTATTTTTTACAGTTCCTTATTATCAATATTGGAATGATCTGAAAAAAGAAGTCTGCAGGGAGCCAGCAGTAAATACTGCTGGCTCCCTGCGCTATGTAGAGATGAGCATTTATTGATTCCTGTATTTGTCGTGGAGAACGGATTTGGCGCAATCGATGAGATACAGCCGGACGGGACGATCGAGGACGATTACCGGATCGAATATCTCAAAGCGCACATCATTGCAGATATCACATATTTTATTAAATGCTCACAAGATATTTATAATCGTGAAACGACTTGACACATAAATCTTACTAGTGTAATATTTTTGACAAAGGCATTGATCATAATTAAAGAATCCTACAGGAAAAGACGCAATGTCGCTGGGGTACATTCATAATGGAGGTAATTATGAAAAAGAAAAACAATTATTTGAGAACGGTCTGTTGGATCGTGATAGGTGCATTTATTTTAACAGGCTGCTCCAACAATCATAGCGCAGAGGAAAAGATTTTTGCAGAAGATTGGAACAGAGAGCCGGAGAAAGAAAAAATGAAGGAACCGCAAATGATGTCAGACAGCGTTTTCATAGAGGCAGATACAGAAGATCCTGCTGAAAGTATTGTAATGGAACCAGAGATTACCAGTATAGATTGGTCAGAATGTTTTAATGGGTTGAATGGAGCGGCAGTTGTTTATGATGTCTCTGCCAGACAGTATACAATATATAATAGCGATCTTGCACTAATCAGAAGATCACCGTGTTCCACTTTTAAGATTATTTCTTCTCTAATAGCCCTGGAAAATGGAATCTTTGAGCCGGAGGATTCCACCCGGATATGGAATGGTGAAATATTCTGGAATGAAGATTGGAATAAAGATATTGATTTCAGGGAAGCATTTCGTACTTCCTGTGTATGGTATTACAGACAGGTCATAGATGATATTGGGAAAAATATGATGCAAAAGGAATTGGAAAAACTTCAGTATGGAAACTGTGATATTTCTGATTGGGAGGGACGGTTAAATACAAACAATAATAACCGGGCTTTAACCGGTTTCTGGCTTGAATCATCCTTAAGGATCTCCCCAAAAGAACAGGTGGAGGTGATGGAACGTATCTTTGGTGATCATTCGGATTATTCAGAAGAGACGCAAAGAGAATTGAAACAAGTCATGCTGGTATCGGAACAGGAGCGGACAGATATATCCATCTATGGAAAAACGGGAATGGGCAAGGCTGATGGCTTTGTTGTTGATGCATGGTTCACAGGATTTGCGGAAAATGCAGAAGGAAAAATATATTTTTGTGTGTATCTAGGAAAAACAGACAATATGAATGTATCCAGTTCACAGGCGAAGGAAATAGCAATCCGAATTGTGTCGGATTATTATGGTCAGTGACCTTTGCTTAACCCTGTGATGATTTTAGAGAGATTTCCAGATCATGGCATCCAATGCAGACCTGTTCAAGCAGTATGATAACAGCCACAGAAGGCGGAATTCTCGTTTTGCTCTGATAAGCTTTTTCTCTAAAAAGTATCTATTATCAAAGGAAGAAATCCGATACAGACTGGTCCATAATGTCCTGATTAACCCCGATATATCGCAATGTAACAGCAGAATTCGCATGATTAAACAAATGCTGGAGCAAGGCAATATCTTTATATTTCTGATAATGCCAATAGCCAAAAGTTTTGCGCATCGAATGCGTGCCTATTTCACCCATCCCAATCTCCTGTGCAGCTTCATTCAATATTTTATATGCCCTGTCCCGTTTAATGGGCTGGTTCTTTCCTTTTCTGCTCCTGATCAGATAATCGTCATCAGCCAGACTGAATTGATTCATATACTCATCCAACTCCGCCTGCATCTGTGAATTGAGAAGGAACCGCTTTGTCTTGCCTGTTTTCTTCTCTACTATATTAATATGCGTTTTGTCCCTTACATCGGATACCTTCAATGTAAGAATATCGGATATCCGGAGCCCTACGTTAATCCCGATGAGGAACATGATATAATATTTTTCATCTTTCGCTTTTAGTATCGTTTTCATTGTCTGTATTTTTTTCTTGTCCCGTATGGGCTGTACGTAATTCAATTTATCATCCCCTGTTTTTCTAAATAATACATATTATTTGTTTTTATTTATATGTATCTTTTATTATAATACCACCACAGACAATACATATCAATAAAAATAATTAACCCACTTCAAATAGTTTTGTCAAAATGTTATTTTTCATATCTACGCCAAAGTAGTGGAAATCATGCGCCAAATTGCTAAAAGCTTTCGCTTTTTCCTTTAAGCATTTTGTGTGCAAAATCTGTTATAATTCACGCCTCAATAACTTATAAGCTGATAAAAACTGACATTGGGTGCGAATTGTAACGTCAAAATTACTAACATAATAAAAAAACGAGTAAATTACCTGAAAATCCTATCTTTTTTTGTAAAACAATCAATTCATTGGTTGCTTTTATCTAACCTAGACAAACACGCTCTAGTACAGTGAAAATTAAGGAATTGGCAGTTTGACTTGCCTATTTTCCTGATAGCACTGCTCCCCAAGCCTCGACGCAGCCGCGAAGCGGCATATTTCCTTATGCGGCTGTGTGCATAACGTTATACTGAGCGGTCAGTCTTTTCGACCGCCAGTATCAGTGTCTAAACTGCTCGAAATAGGATTCATATGCATTATTTATTTGAAGATTTCGTAAGCATAAAACAAATAATCCACATCGTTTAAATATATCAATATAAATCATTTAATGTAAACAATATGTATCATTCAGGGATGTTATTTTTATAAAAGAAACTGCCAATTACCCGAGAGCATTGATTTTCCGGGATTTCTGTGAAATATGCGAAAGATACACAAGTATCATTGTGTATCTTTCAAAGAAATAAAGCCTTCGTGTACTACAACTTCAAAAAGTCTTTTAGGCACAGCTGCCAAAATCAGAGGAGTGGGTTTCTTTCTATAACAGCTATGTCCAGAAAGATCTGATCCACTTAACCCTTATCTTTCCAATCCCCATTGCGTATGTGTCTAACTTATATTATAATAGAAAAAAATGATGAACTTTGGAGGTGTTGTATGACAAAACGGAAAGTTACAAATACAAAAAAAAGTAAACCAGTCAAAACTACCAAAACAGAAAAAACTCCGTCAAAAGCAGTTCAGGCAGAATCTGAAGTCAAATCTTTAGAAGAAAGCAAACAAGAAAATGCCAAGACAGAGAAGGCTAAAAATATCGAAACAGAAACGAACAAAGAAAAAGAAGTTGAAAAAATTATGCAGGAACCATTAAAATCGGAAATTGTTGAGGAAACAACATCTGAGAAACCAAAGCCGGAAAGCTATACGACACCTAGAAGAAGTGTCGCATTTATCGGTTCTGAATGTTATCCATTTATAAAAACCGGTGGTTTGGGAGATGTAATGTACGCCCTTCCTAAAGCATTGATCAAACAGAACTGTGATGTAAAAGTAATTATTCCGCGTTACAAATGTATTCCTCAGGAATATCAGGAAAAAATGGTATACAAAGGTTCTTTTCAAATGGATCTATGTGCCGATGGTAAATCATTTTATGTGGGAATCATGGAATATGTCTGGGATGGTGTTGTATATGATTTCATTGATAATGAAGAATTTTTTGCCAGTGGAAACCCATATACAAATCTGATTGACGATATACCTAAATATTGTTACTTCGCAAAGGCAGCGTTGGCGGCATTGAACTATATGGACTGGATTCCTGATATTATTCACTGCCATGACTGGCAGGCTGCTTTGGTTCCAGTATATTTGAGAACAAAGTTTGTAGACACAAAGCTTACCTCCGCAAAAACAATTTTGACAATTCACAATTTGCGGTTCCAAGGCATTTACAATATACCTACAATCCAGTACTGGTCAGGACTGCCGGATTATGTATTTAACAAAGATGCATTAAAAACAGGCTATCAAGATGCCAATATGCTCAAAGGGGGACTGACATATTCCAATATCATTACAACGGTCAGCAATACTTACGCAGGAGAAATCCAAAATGCATACTACGGGGAAACACTAGATGCTCATTTGAGATATCATTCCAGTAAACTTAGAGGTATCGTAAATGGTATTGACTATGATATCTGGAATTCGTTTACGGACGACAGACTGTATGTAAACTATGATATCACCAATGTACTGGAAAAGAAAAAGGAAAACAAACGCAGACTACAGGAAGAATTAGGGCTGGTTCAGGATGACCACAAATTTGTTATTGGACTGATTTCCCGCCTGACTGATCAGAAGGGATTAGATCTGGTTAATTGTATTATGACTCAGATTATGGATGAACATACGCAGATTGTAGTGCTTGGTTCCGGAGATCAAAGATATGAAGATTCCTTCCGGTATTATGAATATACTTATAAGGGAAATGTATGTTCCAATATTATGTATGATGAAACAAGGGCTCATCGAATTTATGCGGGGGCAGATGCCCTGCTGGTGCCTTCTCAATTTGAGCCTTGTGGATTAACGCAGTTAATTGCCATGCATTATGGCACAATACCAATTGTCCGTGAAACTGGCGGATTGAAAGATACCGTAGAACCGTATAATATGTACTCTAATATGGGAAATGGCTTTACTTTTGATCGTTATGATGCTGGTCTGTTACTGGATGCAATTAACAGAGCGAAAAGTTTGTATTTCTTAAATCGCTGGTGCTGGGATGAAATGGTTCAAAGAGATATGGATAAAAACCTGTCTTGGGATAATTCTGCAAAACAATATAAAAAATTATACTTGGATTTAACTTGATAGGAGTTCTTAAAAAATGCACAAAGGGACTGTTTGCAGTATTCTCTTTGTGTATGAGATGTGACAGTCTAAATAGTTTTTTCTATTCTGAAATAATCAATTATCGGGACAGCAAAAGCTGGAGGGACAGAGCTCGCAAAGACAGCTCCAAAAACAAGCTGCTATGTATCCTCTATTCAAACCCAAGAAGGCGTCCAGGCAATATGTCGGATAACTGTCAAAGGATCGACAGACAACAATTAAATAAACCAAAAAGAGAGGTTATATGTCACGTTTGTAACATTCTCCTCTCTTTTATTATAGCAAAATGCGAGGCATTTTCTAAAGCGCCGCTGCCAAGTGGCGTTTCTGTCCTGATTCCCACACCTATATTATCCGATAGCACAGAAAAATGGGATGCGTCATATTTAGGATCATGATGGGCAGTTGCCGTCAGTCAACAATGCCACCGCATTGCCTCCTTCCTCCGCTCTGTCCTGACACAAATATCAGGCACTGTTTATCACTGTTATTGAGGCAATGCTGTACTAGATGAAAATCAGCCATAGATGCCCATCTTCATCATTACCATTCCTTTTTCAACTCTATATTCCAATCCACAGAAAATGGTCCATTTGCCTGCGCTTCCATGCCACTCACAAGCTCTGCGCGCTCTGCCGCGCTGCTCTGTGAATCATCCAACGACTCCTCCGACCAATAAGAATAACCATAAAGATAACTTTTATTGAAGTCCTCCCACGAGTCGAAAAGCTCCTGTGCTTTCTGTGCCGCCTCTAAAATTTTGTCCATTGCCTCCTCATAGGTGCAGTAGCCGGACGCATAGCCAAAGCCCATAATCGTTCCAACTCGGCTTAAATCCCATGCAGCGATAGCACCATCCCCATAAGCGGACTGTGCATCATAAGCCGCCAGCAAACTGATATATGTCCCATCATCAAGCCCTTGCTCTTTTAGTTTTGCATCAAATGCATCACGCTGCGTTTCCCCGTCTGCATTGTATTCTTTAAGGGCATCTAATGCATCCTGATTATGCCCTTCTGCCATCAGCCAATCCGCCATCTCAATCAGATCATCTGCGTTCTCCACGCCCCAGCTGCCTGACAGACTCTGCCTCGCCTGTGAAGCAATTGCATCAAGCTGGCTTTCAGTTGCGCCAGCATCCTCAAGCGCCTTAAAGGTCTCTGAAACACTTGCTCCATTCACGGAATCCAAAATCGCTGTCATGCCGTTGATAAACCCCTTTGTCCCTGCCTGAATGGGTGCCTCATCTAAAAGCTCCAGTGCAATAACTTGCCTAGCTTCCTCAACGTCATCGTTATTTCCGACGATAACCACCATAAAATAGCTATCTGCAGTTTCTGCATAATAGCCATATGCCTGTCCCCTTCCTGTACCGCTTTTTGCCACGCCTTCCCATGCAAGACAGCGCTCAGCGCCATCAAGGGAAGGCGCCTCTGTATCCACCCAGTCCACCGTTACACCAGTACCGTTTAATGTCATGTCTGTGATATAATCCGCAAAATCCTCAAGACTTTCGATGTCGCCCGAATTTCCTGGAACATTGGACTTGGCACATCTTAGGGAAATACTGGAAAATCCTGTTCTTGCAGTATCACCATCCAGTCCCATCATGGCGCCTCCTGACGGGATCTGCATATCCGTCTGTGTAAGTCCCTCCAGCAAAATTACCTTATAAGTGCCGTCTGAAGAGAGATATTCTTGTGAATCCGGAAGATTCTCCGGCTCCTGCGACTCCTCTGCCCTCTTGTTTTCTTCAGCGCCTGTGGACACAGTCGTGCCGTTCGAAACATTGTTTTCTGTATCTTTGGAATTTCCGCAGGCTGTAAGTATCAATCCAATAGCCGCTGCTAACAGTATTACATTTCCTTTTTTCATAATCTTTGCACTCCTTTACGCCCATTCAGGCAGATTTAATATTAATAAACATTGTATCATGTTCTAAGTTATATTTCCATATAAATTATCCTGAACATCAAAAAGTCTTTCGGAACATCTACCAAAACCTGATATATTATTCGTGATAGATCCGTCAATCTATATTTCACTTTTGGAGAAATCTGTGGATACTTTTCGTGGAGCAGCTACTCCCAGTTGAAAGGTATCGGAAACCATGGCAAAGGCTGAGAAGTTTACGAAATTTGTGCAACTTTTTCAAATTTGCTTTCTTGACTTTTGAAAACGGATTTTGATATAATGATTAAGGTAAAATAAATACAGTCATTCAACGACACATGTGGTGCTTTGCACGTAAATCTGATTACGGTACGGGAAGTTACTGCATGTGGAATCAATTTAATTTATGCGGCGCATGCAGAAAGGCATGTGCCGTTTTTGTCTGTAAAAACAAAGGGTTCGTGTGAAAATACTCCTAATGCAGGAAAAGACACTGCCTGATAAATATTAAATTTCACACTAGAAAAACGCAAAGGACAGCGTTTTTTATTTCTATTTGAACCGTCAAATACGGAATGGAGGATTATTATGAAACAAAACAACTACTTAGTCACAGAGAAAGTCGGTGTACTGCTGAAACAGTTTGCGATACCGTGTATTTTCTCGCTGATTATTTCCTGCCTTTACAACATTGTAGACCAAATCTTTGTAGGGAATGGTGTTGGATACTTGGGAAATGCTGCAACAGGAGTTATTTTTCCGATTACAGTAATTGGCTGGGGCATATCCTTATTCTTTGGAGACGGCGCGGCCGCTGATCTGAGCGTTTCTTCGGGAAAAAATGAAACACAGGACATTCATGTCAGTGTCGGAAACAGTATCTTATGTTCCTTTCTTGGCGGCATAATCCTTATTGTTATCAGCTATCTTTGGGGAGATAACCTGTTACGTCTAATCGGCGCAACAGACGCAAATCTGTCACTGGCACACGACTACGGCTTTATCATATACGCTATGATACCTTTTGCTCTAGTACAGAATACACTTGCATCTATCATTCGTGCGGACGGAAGCCCCCGCTATGCCATGTGTTCCATGTTAGTTGGTGCTGTTATCAATATCATAGGCGATCCGGTTGCAATTTTTGCTTTTGGATTGGGAATTAAGGGAGCGGCTTACGCAACAATATTAGGGCAGTTTGTCAGCTTTATCATCTGCGTATTATACCTGAGAAGAAGCAGGACTTTCAAAATCTCCTTCAAAAGTTTCCGCCTGAATGCAGAAATTTTGAAGCGTATTATGGTTTTGGGCGCTTCCAGCTTTTTAACACAGCTATCTATCGTAGTGATCACTGTTATAAACAATATACTGCTTGTCAAATATGGCGCTGCTTCTGTTTACGGCGCTGATATTCCTTTAGCAGCATTTGTTGTCATTATGAAATTATTTCAGATTGTCTTAAATATTGCGATCGGTATTGCAGCCGGAGCACAGCCAATTGCAGGGTATAATTATGGAGCAAGTCAGTTTGACAGGGTGCAGGAACTATTAAAACTCATAATCAAATGGACTGTAATCGTCTGTGTCGTATGTACAATCCTTTTTGAATCAGTTCCGTTGTTATTCATTAAGATGTTCGGCGCAGACGGGGAACTTTACACACAATTTGCCGTTATGTGCCTGCGTATTTATCTTTCTTTGATCATGTTTACATGCGTACAAAAAGTTTGTGCCATTTTCCTGCAATCCATAGGGCACGCAAAGGCTGCAGTGCCCTTATCCATTTTAAGAGATGTCTTGCTCATTCTCTTTTCGCTTATTATTCCGGTTTTCAGCGGCGTTACAGGTATCTTTTTAGCTGCCCCGATTGCTGATATCATTGCTATTTTTATTACGAGTATTGTCATGGTAAAATTATGGAAAACTTTGGAGAATGAAAAACAAAAACCACAGTCGGAAACAGTCAGGCAGACAATAGAGGTCTCCTCTCCCGGTGTCATTATCACAATTGCCCGTGAACATGGGACAGCAGGAAAGCAGATCGGGCAGTTAGTAGCCCAAAAAATGAATATCCCCTGCTACTATAAGGAAATGACTGCGATTGCTGCCAAAGAAAGCGGGCTTGCCAGTGAATTTATTTCCAATATCAATTCTGATGAGAATGCCGTCATGCATGAATTGTACTTGAGTACGAATGTGATACAAAATGCTATAATTGCACAGGATCAGGTTATAAAGATGATTGCGGAATCCGGTTCATGCGTGATCATCGGACGTTCAGCTGATTATGTCCTGCGCCATAAAAAGAACTTGGTAAGGATTTTTCTATATGCCCCAAAAGACTACCGCACGAAAAAAGTAATGGAAATGTACGGAGACACATGGGAAGAAGGAAGAAAGAATATTGAACGCTCTGACACGGCACGGGCAGCCTATTACAGAAATATATCTGGGAAAAAATGGGGTGATCCACATCAATACGAGCTGTGTATTGATAGCTCGGTAGGCATACAAAAATGTGTTGATGTTATTGTTAAATATATAACAAATAAATAAATGTCATATCAAGAGCATAGGGGCTGTTCATTAGAATAGCTGCAGCCATTATCGGCATAAAGTTTTGAAGGAATCCCCTAAGCCGCGAAGCACATAAGCAAGGGTAAATACCTCAGAACACAAAAAGACAGCCAGACAGCCTAAAACCGACTCTATAAAAAATCGTGTGTCGGATATAAATTTAATGATAAACACCGGAAAATCATCCCCGGTGTTTATCATTAAATCTTTGAACTGTTTTTTATTCCGTATTTCAATATATCTCATTCTTAGGAACTGTTCAAAAACAACTCATCAATTTGACTTGCCTAAATGCAATACCCATCTGCGGCATCAGTCAGTCTTGACGTAAGGCATTGCCCTTTATGCCTTTACCTCCTACGCCTGCGATTGTCTTCTTTGTTTGTGAACATTTATTCTAATTCAAATTTAACAAGTTATTTCTTAACAGTTCCTTATGTAGAATTCATCCCGCCAATATTCTTTCCCTGTCTCATATTCAAATATTGTAAAACAAGATTCAGGTGGTTCACAAAAGTTCCCTGTTTCCAAAAGGCAGGTTTTAATAAACGCAGACTGTTTTATCAATTATGGCGAGGCAGTCTGCCCAAAGGAAATCGAACGGCAGACTATTTGTATTGATGAAGATTTTGGTGCGACTTTGAACAAATAAAACAGTTATCCCAGAGGTCCCGAATATCGGAACCTCTGGGAATTGTGATCATTTGTGCTATCAGGAACTAATTCTGTAAAGAACTAGATAATCCCTTAGTTAATACTCAACCCAGCACTTGCGTATCCCGCGATTGTATTGATTAAGGTCAACCCACTTGCTGATGCTGAAAATACCAGCATCAATCGTGTCTGTGCTGTTACCGGAATATTAAGTCCTGTAAGCGCACCATTCAGCAATGTTCCAATAGATAAAATTCCAGTGAGTGACGGTGTCAGATTAATCAGTGTTCCGGCAATTGGTGAGAATACATTGTTTGGCGTTGCAGATTGATAGATCTGCGCATTTACTGTAAGCGTAGATCCCACTAAGGAGAGTGCTGCTGTTGTGCTAAAGAATGCGCTAAATGAGGTAATGACTCCTGCACGAGGAACCTGGAATGCAAAGTTTGACAGTGTTCCGCTGGCATTTGTGATGTCAATTGTAGAACCCAGCAAAGTAAGTCCCTGTGCACTGCTTCCAAATCCAACAAACGCGGGTAGTCCGGCAAGCCCTCCGGCAATTGTGGTCAAAGTAATTGGGAGTCCTGATGCAAACGGAATGATAGCTCCCGTGCCCGCAACACCTGTCGGACCTGTTGCCCCTGTTGGACCTGTCGCTCCTGTTGGACCTGTCGCTCCATCCGCTCCTGTTGCTCCTGTTGGACCTGTCGCCCCTGTCGCTCCTGTTGGACCTGTCGCTCCATCTGCTCCTGTCGCTCCTGTTGCCCCTGTCGCTC
>CAMWJQ010000021.1 GCA_947174615.1 uncultured Lachnospiraceae bacterium | reverse complement strand
AGGCGGAACAGATAAATATGGCGTCATTTCTCACCGCGCTTCGCATGAAAGGGGAAACGGTCGAGGAAATTACCGCATTTGCAAAGGGCATGAGAAAACATGGCACGAAAGTCCCTGTCAGCGGTGATGTGCTTGAAATTGTGGGAACAGGCGGCGATGAGGCAAACTCCATCAATATCAGCACGGCGGCAAGCATTGTCGCAGCAGCGGCAGGGTATAAGGTGGCGAAGCATGGAAACAGGAGCGTATCAAGCAAAAGTGGCGCTGCCGACTGCCTTGAGGCGCTTGGTGTCAAGCTGGACTTGGAGCCGGAGCAAAATGCACAGGTGTTGGAAAAGGGAAATATCTGTTTTATGTTCGCACAGAAATATCATGCGGCAATGCGCTTTGTAGGACCCGTAAGAAAAGGAATCGGGCTAAGGACCGTGTTCAATATTCTCGGTCCCCTCGCAAATCCTGCGCAGGCAAATGCAGAGCTGATGGGAGTTTACAGTGAGGAATTAGTGGAACCAATGGCGCATGTGCTGAGCAACCTTGGCGTAAAGCGTGCGCTTGTGGTATATGGACAGGACAGACTCGATGAGATTTCTATGAGTGCACCGACAACCTGTGTGGAAGTCAGAGATGGAAAATTTGAAAGGTATGTGATTACACCAGAGCAGTTTGGTTTCAAAAGATGTCAAAAGAGCGACCTGATAGGAGGCGATGGTCTTGAGAATGCAAAAATTATTGAACGTATTTTCAAAGGCGAGTGCACAGACGCAAAGGCGGATGCAGTGATTTTAAACGCTGGTGCGGGCATTTATTTGATGGGCGGAGCTTCTGGTATTATGCAAGGGGTAGAAATCGCACGCGAGACAATCAGGAGCGGGAAGGCGTATGAGACGCTCCGGAATTTTGTAAGACTCACGAACGCATAGCGTGTATATTGAAAAGATCCAAATCTTTGATGAATACATATAGGAGGGACGATTATGATACTTGACGATTTGGCAGCCGCGACCAGAGCAAGGGTGGAGTACAAGAACAGAATGATTCCATTTGAGGAAGTGAAGAAACGTGCGTTAAATTGTGCGGCGGAAGAGGAGGCATTTGTATTTCCTTTTGAGCAGGCAATTGCCTCAAGAAACAAGTCCGAAAAAGATATTTGCTTCATATGCGAGGTAAAGAAAGCTTCGCCGTCAAAAGGAATCATCACAGAGGATTTTTCCTATCGGGATATTGCGCTGGAGTATGAAAAGGCTGGGGCAGATTGTATTTCGGTGCTGACAGAGCCTGATTATTTCAAGGGGGACGATAGATTCTTAAAGGAAATCAGCGATATTGTTTCTATTCCGACGCTTCGAAAAGATTTTACAGTGGATCCCTATCTGATTTACGAGGCAAAGCTGTTAGGCGCTTCCTGTGTTTTGCTGATTGCGGCGCTGCTTGATACGAACACCATTCGGGAATACAAGGCAGTGTGTGATGAGTTGGGTCTGTCGGCGCTCGTGGAGGCGCATGACGAGCGAGAGCTGTACAGTGCACTCGACGCAGGCGCGCGGCTGATTGGCGTGAACAACAGGGACTTAAAAACATTTACAGTGGATATTCAGAACAGCATACGGCTTCGAAAGCTGGCGCCGGACAACATCCTCTTTGTCGCGGAGAGCGGCATTCAGTGTGCCGAGGACATACAGGCGCTGCGGTCTGCAAGGGTGGACGGTGTACTGATTGGCGAGACACTGATGCGCAGCAGCAATAAGTTGGGGATGATTAGAGAATTAAGAGGTGCATAGGAGATTTGTATGACAAAAGTTAAGATATGCGGGTTAAGGACCTTGGCAGATATAAAGAGTGTCAACCGATATCTGCCGGAGTATGCAGGGTTTGTGTTTGCAAAGACGAAGCGGTTTGTCACAGATGAACAGGCATCTTTAATGCGGCAGATGTTAGACGAACGCATTCAGGCAGTAGGTGTTTTTGTGAATGAGCCAATCGCGCACATTCTTCAGCTATGTGACACACATGTCATAAATGTGGTGCAGCTCCACGGTGATGAAACAGAATCCTACATTCGGCAGATCAAGGAAAAAACTGACGCGCTTGTCATAAAGGCAGTTCGCGTCCAATGTGCGGATCAGGTAGTGGAATGTATGTCCGAAAATGCAGATTTTATATTATTTGATACCTATAAAAAAGAGATTCCCGGCGGTACGGGAACTTGTTTTCCGATGGAAGTGCTGCAGGAAAGTTTCACGAAACTGCGCAAAAGAAATCAGACGATCAAACCATACTTTCTTGCAGGCGGACTTGACTGTGACAATGTGGATCAGGTAATCCGCCAGACGGACTGTTATGCCGTGGATGTCAGCACCGGCGTTGAGACAGATGGTGTAAAGGATATAGAGAAGATAAAAAGGTTTCTGGAATGTGTCAGGAAACGATAAAATCGAAAAGGTACAAAATATAGATAATAAAAAAGATAAGGGGAGGAAGCAAGATGGAAGCAAAAAAAGGCAGATATGGCTTATACGGAGGACAATACATACCAGAAACACTGGTTCCTGCAGTGCAGGAGGTAGAACAGGCATATGAAACATACAAAAATGACCCTGCATTCCAATCGGAATTAAAAAGTTTAATGGAAAACTATGCAGGCAGACCCTCGCTTTTGTACTATGCGGAGAAAATGACAAAAGATTTGGGCGGGGCGAAAATTTATTTAAAACGGGAGGACTTAAATCACACAGGCTCCCATAAAATCAACAACGTACTGGGTCAGGCGCTTCTGGCAAAGAAGATGGGGAAGAGACGCGTGATTGCGGAGACGGGGGCAGGTCAGCATGGGGTGGCAACTGCTACGGCGGCAGCTCTTATGGGATTGGAATGTGAGATTTTTATGGGAAAAGAGGATACGGACAGACAGGCGCTCAACTGTTATCGAATGGAACTATTGGGTGCGAAGGTGCATCCCGTAACTTCAGGAACCATGACCCTCAAGGATGCTGTCAACGAGACGATGCGCGAGTGGGCGTCCCGAATGGATGACACGCTCTATGTGCTAGGTTCTGTCATGGGACCGCACCCGTTTCCGATGATAGTGCGCGATTTCCAGAAGATTATCGGAGAAGAAATCAAGCAGCAGCTCATGGAAATGGAAGGGAAGCTTCCTGATGCAGTGATTGCCTGTGTGGGCGGCGGAAGTAATGCGATGGGTTCTTTCTATGAATTTATACCTGACACAAGTGTCAGATTGATTGGCTGCGAGGCGGCAGGGCTTGGCGTCAACAATCCGAAAAATGCGGCGACAATCACGAATGGAAGCATTGGTATTTTTCATGGTATGAAGTCGCTGTTCTGCCAAGACGAATACGGGCAGATCGCGCCGGTCTACTCCATATCTGCGGGCTTGGATTATCCCGGTATCGGACCAGAGCATGCGCACCTGAATGAGACAGGGCGTGCGGAGTATGTACCAGTTACCGACGATGAGGCTGTGGAGGCGTTTGAATATTTATCTAGGACGGAGGGGATTATTCCGGCAATAGAGAGCGCGCACGCAGTCGCTTGCGCCAAAAAGATCGCGCCGAGTCTTGGCAAAGACCAGATTCTTGTCGTAACCATATCAGGGCGCGGCGATAAAGATGTGGCAGCCATTGCACGGTACAGAGGTGTGAAGATTTTTGATTGAATATCCCTGCAATTATGAGAGGAGAGAGAAAGATGACCAGAATTAGAAAAGCATTTGAAAACAAGAAAGCATTTATCGCTTTTGTGACAGGGGGCGATCCGGATCTGGAGACGACGGAGGCATTGATTCCTCAGATGGCAGCGGCTGGTGCGGACTTAATTGAGATTGGGATTCCGTTTTCGGATCCGATAGCGGAGGGCGTGGTCATACAGGCAGCGGACGAGCGCGCGCTGAGGGCAGGGACAACGACTGACAAATTGTTTGACATGGTGAAACGAGTGCGCAGTAAGGTGGATATTCCACTCGTGTTTATGACCTATATCAATCCTGTTTACACATATGGATCAGAACGTTTTGCAAAAAGGTGTGCAGAGTGCGGCATCGACGGAATCATTGTTCCGGATGTACCATTTGAAGAGCGGGAGGAGGTAAACGGTGCATGTGAGGCGGCAGGAATCGAGCTGATTTCCATGATTGCGCCTACTTCAAAGGAGCGCATAGATATGATTGCGTGTCAGGCAAAAGGTTTTCTCTACTGCGTGTCCTCCCTCGGTGTGACAGGAGTTCGCAGCAGCATCACAACGAATATCAGGGAAATGATCGACCATGTGAAAAAGGTGTCTGATATTCCTTGCGCCATTGGATTTGGCATTGCAACACCGCAGCAGGCACGGGAAATGGCAGCGGTATCAGACGGCGCCATCGTGGGCAGTGCCATTGTTGCGCTGATTGCACAGCACGGAAAAAACTGTATCGAACCTGTCTGCCGATACGTACAGGAGATGAAGGCGGCAGTGGCTTCGGCATGGTGCATATAAATCTTTTAAATGCGTTTGCCGATATAACTGATGGACACCCTTTAATTACAGTTTGATATTGATATGAGGAGGAAGGAATGGTTATAACGGAAGCGATTCAAAAGAGCATGCAGCATGCTCAGGAAGATCTTGCTAAGAATGCAAAGGAATACAGACGGCAGTTTGCCGAAAAAATGGAAAAATCACAGGGAGACTTTTATGAATGTTCAGGAGAGAGCGAATTTCATTACTTCACCTATGACAAAAATTTGATGCAGGAAGTAATGCATCAGGGAATGCGGGGAGATTATCTTCGTGAGATGCAAAACTGCCAAAAGGAATATGCCAGAGGAGTCTATACAAATGGAAGCAGTCATGATTTTTTGACGGATTTCACAAAGAATACGTATGCTTATGCCAAGGTGTATCAGGCTATCGTCAATGGTCATGCTGACGGAAGCAGAAAACGATATCAGTATGACAAAGAACTTGGCAAGATGAGGGAAATGACCCTGGAGGAAGAGCTTTCGTTATTGGATCAGGATTATAAAGATTTGATTTCGCTGGAAACATTTTCTATGATCTCCCAGATGTATGCACAGAAAACACTAAAGTTTTACAACAAGCCCTATATATCCGAACAGTATGACAGGGAGCAGATGAAAGCGTATATAGAGGACAGCGGCGCTGCGATTAAGAATTGTTTTGCAGGGCGATATGACAAGAATCCAACACAGGCTGTCAAGGATATAAAAAGCATAGTTATGGAGGTACTGTGTGATAATAAGCCAATGTTTGAATACTGTACGGCGTTAAATGCACAGATTCATTATATTGGCGGGAATACTGGCGGACAGTAAAATTCGAAAATTTCAGGCAGAATGGGGAAGCGTATGAAAAAGAAATGTATTTATATCTTATTGTGCACAGCAGTCGTTTTGACAGGGTGCACCGGTCAGAACAATCTGAAGCAGGAGGACGGACAGGAGATTGCCACGATAGATTTCAATGATATCAGTCAAAATAATGAGTTGCAAAATAATGAGAGCGAACTGTCCGCAGCGAGCCAGCAGTATCAGGAAAATAATGCAGATAGTGCCACATCTGAAAAGGGTGACGACACGGAAAGTTCATCGCAAGAGACTGCGGACAATATAAACCAGAATGAGACGACGCAGGATTTGTATGCAGGATTTATAAAAAATGAAGTGCCGGTAACAGTCGCATCGGACTATCCACAGAAAGACTATGTTATTTATAATTTAGAGCCGGGCAAGTCCTATACTTTTTCGGCGTTGGGAGAATTTGTCAATAAGAGATATTTTAACCCGGAGTATTCGACAAAGACTTCGTATGATTACGCGCAGTATGTGTATCTGGACAGTTCAAACAGCAGCGCGAAGAAACTGCTGGTGAAATTTTCAGGGCTTGGGATTTACTCGCCAGATGATGACAGCTTTGCGGTTTATGTGATTACGGAAAATAATGGGCAGTTGTATCTGACGGATTCGTATGAGTGCTGGGCACGGAGTTTTACAAAAGCATGTAGAAACGGACTGTTTGTGTCTGACGGTTCAACTGGGGCAGGAGACCACTATGCGGGTGTAAGTGCACTTACGGATACTGGAAAGATTGAAGAGATCTATGGTACAGAGATTTTAACTGGCAGCTGGGCAAGTTATGTTAGCAATGAGACGATATATTATGAGGTCTTTGCCGGCAATGAGGATATTGTTTTTTCTGTAATGATCTATACCATTGGTGAAAAGATGTTTTATACATATGATTTGAGTGAATGTACAGACAACCAAATCAGCATTTGTGAGACATACATCAACAGATGCCGTGACGAGATTGGTATTGAGTGGGTTACACAGGAAGTCGTTGAGGAAGCGCTCAAAGAACGATGCAGCCTGCTCGGTGTGGACTATAACGCCATAGACCAGGCGGAAGAAGCGGAATGGGTCGGAATAGAGGGATAAAAAGAGTGAAAATAGAAAATGAAAATAGAAAATGAAAATAGACAAAAAGTTTATTGACAAATAACGACCCAGCAGTTATAATCATGAATATCAAAAAAGCTGTGAAAAGAAAAAGTAGCTTTCATGGAAACTTACAGAAAGCCGCCGGTTGATGAGAGGCGCAAGGGAATATGAGAGCGAATACATCTTGGAGCTGCACACTGAAATCTGCGTATACCGGAAATACGCGAAAGTAGACTGTGACGGAATCCCCGAACGTTATATCGGGAAGAGTATCGGAAAATATAGTTTGGTGATATGTTCCCGTACTTGCTGAGGCATAGGGCGTGAGTCCTGTGTGAAAAAAGGTGGTAACACGTGGTATATGATTGATACGTACCTCGTCCTTTGAGTTTCTAATATTCAGGGGATGAGGTTTTTTGATGCATATTTCAGGTCTATCCCCTGTGCTGTATGAAAAGGAGAGAAAGAAAATGCAATTGTATGATGAATTAGTGGCAAGAGGTTTGATTGCACAGGTGACAAACGAAAAAGAAATCAAGGAGATGATTAATGACGGAAAAGCAGTGTTTTACATTGGCTTTGACCCGACAGCAGACAGCCTTCATGTGGGGCATTTTATGGCGCTCTGCCTGATGAAGCGACTCCAGATGGCAGGGAACAGACCAATCGCCCTGATTGGCGGCGGTACAGCGATGATTGGCGATCCTTCCGGCAAGACGGATATGCGAAAGATGATGACGACAGAGACAATACAGCACAATGTAGACTGTTTTAAGAAGCAGATGAGCAAATTTATTGAGTTTGGCGAAGGCAAGGCGATGATGGTCAACAATGCAGACTGGCTGCTAGACCTCAATTACATGGATGTGCTGCGCGAGATTGGACCGCATTTTTCAGTGAACCGTATGCTGGCAGCAGAGTGTTACAAGCAGCGCATGGAGAAGGGACTGACTTTTTTAGAGTTTAATTACATGATTATGCAGAGCTTTGACTTCTACACACTGTTTCAGAAATACGGCTGCAATATGCAGTTTGGCGGTGATGACCAGTGGAGCAACATGCTTGGCGGCACGGAGCTGATCCGCCGCAAGCTTGGCAAAGACGCACATGCAATGACAATCAATCTGCTGCTCAACTCAGAGGGAAAGAAGATGGGCAAGACCGAGTCCGGCGCGGTATGGCTGGATGCAGAGAAAACGTCGCCCTACGAGTTTTTCCAGTACTGGAGAAACGTGTCGGATGCAGATGTGATTAAATGTCTGAAAATGCTCACATTCCTTCCACTCGAAGAAATCGAAGCGATGGAGAACTGGGAGGGCAGCGAATTGAACAAGGCAAAGGAAATCCTTGCATTTGAGCTGACACAACTGGTGCATGGCACAGAGGAAGCGCAAAAGGCGAAGGAGGCAGCCGCAGCGCTGTTTTCGGGCGGTGCAAACTCAGAAAACATGCCAAAGACCGTGCTTTCGGACGAACAGTTTACGGATGGAAATATTGATATTCTGACACTGCTCGTGGCGTCAGGAATGACTGCATCGAAGTCGGAGGCAAGACGCGCAGTGGAGCAGGGCGGTGTCTCTGTAAATGGAGATAAGGTAACAGATCCGAAAGCTTCTTATGGTAAGGATGCTTTTGCAGAAGAATTTATATTGAAAAAAGGAAAAAAGAGTTTTCAGAAAATATGTCTTTCGTAGTACAGGAAACAAGCAACGGGCTGTCATTCTATGACAGCCCGTTGCTGCTTTATATTTTAAAGACCTCTCCGCCATTTTGATAAAGCTTTATAATATGGCGGATCTTTTCCGTTGGGGTAGACACGGGCTCTATGGACAGGTCATGATTTAAGAAATCAATGATAGAGGCAAGGAATTTGCTCATATCTGCCTCAAGATAATAGGGCTTGGTCAACAGTTCAGGCGGACGATAGCAGAGATTTGTCGTGATAACCTTGTCAAACACACCATCCACAAACGCCTGGTCAAAAGCGGCAAAACCGTTTGTGAAAAGTCCAAATGTCGTGCATATAAACACATGTTTTGCATTCATGGATTTTAACTGTCTTGCCGTGTCAATCATACTTTCGCCAGAGGAAATCATATCATCAATGATGATGATATCCTTGCCTTCGATATCATTGCCTAGAAATTCATGGGCAACGATTGGATTCTTTCCGTTTATGATGGTAGAGTAGTCGCGTCTTTTGTAGAACATACCAGTGTCAGCGCCAATCACTGTTGAGAAGTAGATTGCCCTGTCGAGCGCACCCTCATCTGGGGAAATTACGATAATATGATCTTTATCCAGTTTTAAATCTTTCTGCGAATGCAGGAGTGCTCTCAAAAACTGGTAGTGTGCCGTGAAATTGTCAAAACCACTCAGCGGAGAAGCATTCTGTATCCTGGGGTCGTGGGCGTCAAAGGTGATAAAATTGCGCACACCCATTTTGGTGAGTTCTTTAAAAGCATATGCACAGTCGAGGGACTCCCTGCCTGTCCGCCTGTGCTGTCTGCCTTCATACAAAAAGGGCATGATGACGTTGATGCGGTGTGCCTTTCCGTTTGTTGCAGCGATGACACGCTTCAAATCCTGATAGTGGTCGTCGGGGGACATGTGGTTTGTGTAGCCATTCATGGTGTATGTCAGGCTGTGGTTGCATACGTCTACAAGGATAAACACATCCTTTCCACGCACGGTCTCGTCTAGTACCGCTTTTCCTTCGCCGCTGTAAAAGCGGGGTGTGCTGAATTGAAACAGATAGTTTTTCTCTGAGTAGCCTTGAAATGCAGGGTCATTAATATATACATTGTTCACTTTGCTGCGAAAGTTCACCAGATAGTTATTTACTTGGTTTCCAAGCTCAGCAGCACTGTTTAAAACCATTAATTTTAAAGGCGCTACAGGCATGGCATTTTTTAGCTGCTTCAAATATGACATGATGTTCCATTCCTTTCTCAGTGGGATGTAATTTATCCATGAATGTTCCAGATATAAATTGTCTACTATATTTTATAACATTCAGGTAGTGACACGTCAAGGAATTTCTAGTATTATTATCTTAGAGGGCAGTCAGTCGTTACTGGAATGGAGTGAACAGTAACAGTCAGTCAATAATTTGTGAAAGAAAACAATAAGGAAGAAAAAGATGAAGAAAAAGCATTTGCATATTGTAGAGCGTGTGGAACCGGGAAGTATTGGCGAGGAGCTTGAGATTGAGGTGGGCGATGCGCTTGTGGCGATTAACGGAACGAAGATCGAAGATATTTTTGATTACCAGTATCTTACGCAGGATGAGTATGTTGAAGTACTGATACAGAAACCGTCAGGTGAGGAATGGCTTCTTGAGATTGATAAAGAGTACGATGAGGACTTAGGTATCACTTTTGAAAATAGTCTGATGGACGAGTATCGTTCCTGCCACAATCAATGTATTTTCTGCTTTATAGACCAGATGCCAAAGGGGATGCGGGATACATTGTATTTTAAAGATGACGATTCCAGACTCTCATTTTTACAGGGAAATTATGTGACGCTGACAAATATGTCAGACGAGGATGTAGATCGTATTATACGCTATCGCCTCTCGCCGATCAATGTGTCTTTTCAGACGACGAATCCTGAACTTAGATGCAGAATGCTGAACAATCGCTTTGCTGGACAGGCGCTGGAAAAGGCGTGGCGGCTCGCGGCGGCAGGGATTACCATGAACGGGCAGATTGTATTGTGCAAAGGAGTGAATGACGGGGCGGAGCTGGAACGCAGCATAGAAGATCTCTCAAAATATTTGCCGCATCTTGAGAGCGTCTCGGTTGTACCTGTGGGGTTATCCAAGTATCGTGAGGGATTGTTTCCATTAGAACCGTTTACAAAAGCGGATGCGAAGCAGGTGCTTTCTATGGTACATCAGTGGCAGGACAGGCTGTTTCCTGAACATGGACTGCATTTTATTCATGCGAGTGATGAGTGGTATATCCTTGCAGGTGAAGAGCTGCCTGAAGAGGAACGTTATGACGGTTATCTGCAGCTGGAAAATGGTGTCGGTATGCTGCGCCTTTTGATGAATGAGTTTCAGGAGGCGCTTGAGGCGTTAAAACATAAAGAAGGTGTGATGGTGCTGCCAAGAGAGCTTTCGATTGCGACAGGAATGCTTGCCTATCGGTTTATATCAGAGATGGCTTTTCAAGTCACAGCGCTGTTTCCGCAGATCTCAGTACATGTATATGCGATACGAAATGACTTTTTTGGGGAGATGATAACGGTCTCCGGGCTGTTGACAGGGCAGGATTTGTGTGCGCAGCTCAAAGGACAAAAACTGGGAGAGAAGCTGCTGCTGCCACAGAATATTTTAAAGAGTGGAGAGCCCGTATTTCTGGATGATATGACGCTTGCAGAACTCGAAAAGGCTTTACAAGTGCGGATAGATATTGTAAAATCAAGCGGGCAGGATTTTCTGGATGCAATTCTTCTGCAATGATGCCGTTACTATTTACGCAGTGAGGATATACTATAAAATGAGAAATGGGGATATAAAATAAATGGAGAATAAAACAAAGAAACCGATTGTGGCGATTGTAGGAAGACCAAATGTAGGAAAATCGACGTTGTTTAATGCGCTTGCAGGCGATAAGATTTCGATTGTAAAGGATACCCCAGGTATTACAAGGGACCGCATTTATGCGGATGTGAGCTGGCTGAATTGGAGTTTTACGATGATTGATACCGGCGGAATCGAGCCGGACAGCAAGGATATTATTTTGTCACAGATGCGCGAGCAGGCACAGATTGCCATTGACACGGCAGATGTCATTATTTTTCTGGTCGATGTGCGGCAGGGGCTCGTCGATGCGGACTCCAAAGTGGCAGATATGCTCAGGAGAAGCCGCAAGCCGGTAGTGCTTGTCGTGAACAAGGTGGACAGCTTTGCCAAGATGGAGGCGGATGTCTATGAATTTTATAATCTCGGCATTGGTGAGCCGTATCCGATATCGTCAGTCAATAAGCTTGGGTTTGGCGAGATGCTCGATGCAGTGACAGCGCTGTTTGACAAGGAGGCGCTTACAGAGGTGGAGGACGACCGGCCGAGAATTGCGATTGTGGGGAAACCAAATGTTGGGAAGTCTTCTATTATCAATAAAATAGCCGGGGAGAACCGTGTGATTGTATCCGATATCGCTGGGACGACGCGTGACGCCATCGACACCGAGATTGTGTATAATGAAAGGGAATATGTGCTGATTGACACGGCTGGTCTGCGCCGGAAAAATAAAATCAAAGAAGAACTTGAGCGTTTCATGATCATCCGCACGGTGAGCGCGGTAGAGCGTGCGGATGTGGTGATTCTCGTGATTGACGCAGTGGAGGGGGTCACTGAGCAGGATGCCAAGATTGCAGGAATCGCCCATGACAGAGGAAAGGGGATTGTTATTGCTGTGAACAAATGGGACGCCATCGAGAAGGATGACAAGACCATCTATCGTTTTACAGAGCGGGTGCGGAATACGCTTTCGTTTATGCTCTATGCGGAGATTGTGTTTATTTCTGCGGTTACGGGACAACGGCTGAACAAGCTTTTTGAGACGATCGACATGGTGATTGAGAACCAGTCCCTGCGCATTTCGACAGGGGTTGTCAATGAGATTGTCACAGAGGCAGTGGCACTTCAGCAGCCGCCATCAGACAAGGGAAAGCGTCTTAAAATCTTTTATACAACGCAGGCAGGCGTGAAGCCGCCGACTTTTGTGATATTTGTCAATGACAAGGAGCTGATGCATTTTTCATACACCAGATACCTTGAAAATAAGATTAGAGAGGCGTTTGGCTTTAGAGGAACGTCGTTAAAATTTATTATCAGAGAGCGCAAAGAGGATAAATAAATGATTTAGGAAAGGACTTTGTGTGAAAATGATTCGTTTAATATGTTTATTGATTGGCTATATTTTTGGCTGTTTCCAGACTTCGTATATTTATGGCAGACTGCATGGTATTGATATCAGGAACTATGGGAGTGGAAATGCAGGTACGACAAATTCTCTTAGGGTTCTTGGAAAAAAAGCAGGTGCAATTGTTTTATTTTGTGATATTATTAAAACAGGGCTTGCCATGATGGTCGTGCGGCTGTTATTTCGGGAACAGTATGGTGATATTCTGTATCTTCTGGCAATTTATGCGGCAGCAGGGGCGATTTTGGGACATAATTTTCCATTTTATCTCGGATTTAAAGGCGGAAAGGGAATTGCCTGTACAGCGGGACTGGTGATATTCTTCCACCCATATATGCTTATCCCACAGGTGATTACCTTTTTTGGAATCTTTTTTGCGACGCATTATGTGTCGCTGGGGTCTTTGGTAGTGGAGATTGTACTGATTGCGGAGATGGTCATTTTCGGACAGATGGGCGTGTGGGGAATGGAACAGGCAGCATTGAATGAGCTTTATCTGGTCACAGTTCTTCTGGCTGTCCTTGCCTTTTGGGGACATCGGGCGAATATCAAACGGTTGTTACATAAGGAGGAAAGAAAGACGTATCTGAACAAGAAGAATGATTAATATGGTATTATGATTGAAGGGGGTTCACGATGGCAAAGGTAGGAATGATCGGAGCGGGCAGCTGGGGAATTGCATTGTCGGTGCTTCTGCACAACAATGGGCATGACATTACGGTTTGGTCGGCATTGACAGATGAGATTCATATGCTAAACAGGGAGCATGAACACAAGGATAAGCTTCCGGGGGTGACGCTTGCGGAGGATATTGTGTTTACAACGGCACTTGAGGAAGCTGTGAAGGAGAAGGATATTTTGGTGCTTGCAGTGCCGTCTTCCTTTACGAGGGCTACAGCGCACAGTATGAGGGACTTTGTGAAAGAGGGACAGATTATTGTGAATGTGGCAAAGGGGATTGAGGAGTCTACGCTTATGACACTCTCTCAGGTAATCGAGGATGAGATTCCCCGGGCGGATGTGGCAGTTTTGTCAGGTCCTTCCCATGCGGAGGAGGTTGGCAAGAGTATACCGACGACAATCGTGGTCGGCGCAAAGACAAAACAGACAGCGGAATTGATCCAATCCGTTTTTATGAGCGATGTGTTTCGCGTATATACAAGCCCCGATGTGCTGGGAATTGAGCTTGGCGCGGCGCTGAAAAATGTGGTTGCGCTGGCAGCAGGCATCGCGGATGGACTCGGCTATGGAGATAACACAAAGGCAGCGCTCATCACGCGCGGCATCACGGAAATCGGACGGCTTGGCATGGAGATGGGCGGCAAGTTTGAGACGTTTTGCGGGCTGTCTGGTATAGGGGATCTGATTGTTACCTGTGCAAGTATGCACAGTCGCAACAGGCGTGCTGGAATCCTGATCGGGCAGGGAAAGACCATGGAGGAGGCGATGGCAGAGGTCAAAATGGTTGTCGAGGGTGTATATTCGGCAAAGGCGGCAATGCGTCTGGCACAGAAATATGATGTCGAACTGCCAATTATCGAACAGGTAAACGAAGTCTTGTTTAACGGCAAACCAGCCGCCGCCGCGGTGAAGGATCTGATGATACGCGACAAGAAGATTGAGATTGCACATGATGAGGACTGGGCTGGCAGTAACAAAGAGAAGAATGTGTAAAAGGTTGATCGGATATTAAAAAGAAAGGAAACATACAAAATGACAAACACACAGTTTAACAGTACACAAGATTATGTGGCAAGTGAAGAACTCCTTGCGAGTGTGAATGTGGCGATTGCACTGCAAAAACCGCTTTTGATTAAAGGGGAGCCGGGCACAGGCAAGACCATGCTCGCGCAGGCAGTCGCGAACTCGCTCGGCAAGAAGCTCATCATTTGGAACATCAAGTCCACGACAAAGGCACAGGACGGCTTGTATATGTATGATACAATACAGCGTCTTTATGATGGGCAGTTCGGCGTCGAGGGCGTTGATGATATTGCCAGATACATCAAGCTCGGAAAGCTTGGCGAGGCTTTTGAGAGCGATGAGCAGGTGATTTTATTGATCGACGAGATTGACAAGGCAGATTTGGAGTTTCCCAATGATCTGCTTTGGGAGCTGGATCAGATGGAGTTTTACATTCATGAGACAAAGCGTACTGTCAAGGCAAAACATCGCCCGATTGTCATTATTACATCCAATGCCGAGAAGGAGCTGCCGGATGCATTTTTAAGGAGATGTATCTTCCATTATATAGACTTCCCGGATGCGGAGCTGATGGAGGAGATCATCAAGACGCATTATCCTGATGTAGAGGAAAACCTGATGAAAAATGCGATGCAGGTTTTTTATGATATTCGTGCCCTTCGGGACGTGCGCAAGAAACCAAGCACCTCGGAGCTGATCGATTGGATCAACGCGCTTCAGATCGGTGGTATCCCGGCAGAGACGCTGCGGTCAAAACTGCCGTTTGTCGGCGTGGTCGTGAAGAAGGACGAGGATTTGGAGACAGTGCGGCAGGAGATTCATTAACCGTTCATCAGGACATGGAATGAGGGAGAAGAATGTTTTCAAAATTTTTCTACACGTTAAAAGAAAAAGGTCTTGAAGTCTCGCTGGGCGAGTGGCTTGATTTGCAGGAAGCGCTTGACAAGGGACTTTGCGAGAGTTCTCTGACACAGTTTTACTATGTGGCAAGAATGATACTGGTCAAGAGCGAGACCGAATTTGACAAATTTGACATGGCGTTTGAGGAGTGTTTTAAGGGGGTAAAGACCGAGACGGAGGTCGGCAAGAATATGCTCCGCTGGCTCGATAAGTCTGATATGATGGAGCTTGCCCATGAAGAGGCAAGAAAGCACTTGAATCAAGTCGAAGATATTCAGGTGGATAAAGAGGATGTGGAGGAGAAATTCAAGCAGCGTCTCAAAGACCAGAATGAGGAGCATAACGGAGGAAGTTTTTGGATTGGAACGATGGGAAAGACTTCTTTTGGCAATATGGGCGGCAATGTAGGCGGTGTGCGCGTCGGCGGGCAGACAGGATATCAATCGGCATTTTCGGTGGTCGGCGCACGAAAATACCGGGATTTCAGGGATGATAAGGTGATTGACAACCGGCAGTTTCAGATGGCGCTGCGGCGTTTGCGCCAGTTTTCGACAAAGCTGGATATTCCAAAATCAGAACTGGATATTGACCAGACGATCGATAAGACCTGTAACAATGGCGGATATCTGCAGATTGAGATGATGAAACCGCGCAAAAATGCGGTGAAGTTACTGCTTTTGATGGACTCTGGAGGAACGATGATTCCATATACAAGACTAATGAACGATTTGTTTCAGTCTGTCAATAAGTCCAATCATTTTAAGGACGTCAAGGTTTATTATTTCCATAACTGTATTTACTCGAAGCTGTATAAGACACCGGAGTGTGAGAACGGTGACTGGATTGATACGGAGTGGATGTTTCGCAATGTTGGCAGTGACTATAAGGTTATCATTGTGGGAGATGCGGCGATGGCGCCGGAGGAGCTTTATTCAGACACAGGCAATTACAGGGGACCAAACGGCGGGCTATCTGGTTTTGAGTGGCTGCATCTGATGAAACGCCATTACAAAAAGATCGTGTGGATGAATCCTAAAATGGCACCGGGCAGAGCGCCATGGCGAGAGGCAGAGACGGCAGTGAAGGAGATTTTTCCTATGTATAAGCTGACGGTAAAGGGATTGAATGAGGCTATGGTCAAGCTGATGGCAAATAGATAATCAATCATGTAATAAGGAACTGTAAAAGGGAACTGTATACTGAAGAGAGAAGGACAAAGAGATGGAAAAGAAGGCACCTGAGAGAAAGGTACGATTGCGAGAAGGTGACGTTTTTTACGTCTATGATAAACGGATCAATAAATGTATCAGAGAGGACTGTGAGGGGACAGTCAAATATGGTCTTACACTCAAAGTAATGATGCCAAACGGCGATGCGCTCAACACATATGAATGCAATAAATGTCACATGAAATACACAGCGTATCCCAATTATGTACGTTTGACAGAAACTGGAGGACTCTGCATATACAACAGCGAAGAGGTGCAGATGCGTGACCGGAAGCGCGCTGCGGATGCTGTAAAACATGCAGCCAAAGCAAAGAGAAAACCATTTGGGCGCAAGACAGAACATAAGACTAAATATCATAGTTACAAAAAGAATATCAAAAAATAGTGAAAAAAGGATCATGACTGAAAAAGGACAGTTGTGGTTCTTTTTTTGTGTAAGGGTGCATAAATTTAAGTAGAAAATTGAATAGATATTTCATGAAACGAACAGGATTATAATATGGGAAAGGGGAACATAATGGGACAGCTTGACGGAAATCAGGAATTTAATTTATACAGGGATATCAGTCAACGCACCGGCGGGGAAATCTATATTGGCGTAGTTGGACCTGTCAGAACAGGAAAATCTACTTTTATCAAGAGATTTATGGATTTGATGGTATTGCCGCAGATTGCAAATGAACACGAGAGGACGCGCACACAGGATGAGCTGCCGCAGAGCAGCGGAGGACGCACCATCACGACAACAGAACCTAAATTTATACCAAAGGAGGCAGCACAGATTGAGATTAGTGACGGAATCAACGTGAAAGTGCGTCTGATTGACTGTGTGGGCTATATGGTGGAGGGTGCCGCTGGGCATATGGAGGAAGATGTGGAGCGCATGGTCAAAACGCCATGGTCCAAAGAAGAAATCCCATTCACACAGGCGGCGGAGATTGGAACCAGAAAAGTGATACAGGATCATTCTACGATTGGGATTGTTGTAACCACAGATGGCAGTTTTAGCGAGATACCGCGCAGTTCTTACAAAGCGGCAGAGGAGCAGACGATCATGGAGCTCAAAGAACTTGGAAAGCCCTTTGTCGTGTTGGTGAACACGACAAAACCCTATTCTGAGGATGCAAAGGAGATTGCCGCAGAATTAGAAAAGAAATATACGGTAAAGGCAATTCCAGTCAATATCGAACAACTCAGAAGAGATGATATCACGATGATCTTGGAGCAGGTAATGTATGAATTTCCTGTGTCTGTCATTGAGTTTTATACGCCAAAGTGGATGGATATCATGGAAATCGACAATCCGATGAAGAAAGAAGTGATTGAGAAACTGCATATCATTATGGAGAAAGTTCGAACCGTGCGTGATCTGGTGGAGAAGGATTTCAACCAGCTGCTTGAGAAGGACAGCGAGTATATTAAGCGGTGTAAGTATGATAAGGTAAATATTGCAGATGGTTCGGCAGCGTTCTTGTTAGAGGGAGATACAAAATACTATTATGAGTTATTAAGCGCTATGACAGGAGAAAATGTATCAGGGGAATACCAGCTCATGCAGTTGTTGTCTAGTCTGGCAGATATGAAACGGGAGTATAAAAAGGTACTCAATGCCCTTGAGAGTGTCCGCCAAAAGGGATATGGCGTCGTCACACCCGAGCGCGACGAGATTATGCTCGAGAACCCGACACTCATCAAACACGGCAATAAATATGGCGTGAAAATCAAAGCACAGAGTCCGTCGATACATATGATTAAGG